>JBBSUJ010000025.1:0-38244 GCA_038235025.1 Burkholderiales bacterium | reverse complement strand
CTGTGATAGCGCGGCCTCGGGCGGTTCTCTGCGTTGCTTTTCTTGCCAATAGCACGGCTATTGGCTGCAAAAAGACGCCTTGCGCCCCATCCCGATCCGCACCATCACATCCTCGCGAGGGTTATGCAGGACATCCCTAGAGCCAAGCATCGAAAAGTACATTTTTGACTTTGTCGGCTCGCAGGAATTTATTAAAGGATTGGTCCGCAAATGTTTGTGGATTGAAGACGACCAACTGGAAGATGCCAAACGCATATCGTTGATCGCAGAACGCCTTTCCGGTGTTCGGGCAATGCGTTTAGCAAGTGACGCTGAGTCAACGCGCGCTTACGCAGATAGACCGCATCGTTTCAAGCAAATTCAAGGACGCGGAAAAGCATGGTCCATTGCAGTTCCCAAGGTTTCTTCAGAATCTCGTGAGTACCTGCCCGTAGGGTTACTGACTGCCTACTCGGTGGTGTCAGACAACGCGTTCGCCCTCTACGACGCCCCTCTCTGGAACCTCGCCCTCATCGCCTCCCGCATCCACCTGGTCTGGATCGGCACCGTTTGCGACAAGCTGGAAACGCGTTATCGCTACTCCAACACCCTCGGCTGGAACACCTTCCCCGTCCCGCCGCTCACCGCGCAAATGAAGGCCGACCTGACTGCGTGCGCCGAAGCCATCCTGTTGGCGCGCGAAGCCCACTTCCCCGCCACCATCGCCGATCTGTACGACCCGGCGACCATGCCCGCCAACCTGCGCGCCGCCCACGCGCACAACGACGAGGTGCTGGAGCGCATCTACATCGGCCGCCGCTTCAAGAACGACACAGAACGGCTGGAAAAGCTGTTTGAGCTGTACACCAAGATGACGGCTGCGCCCGCATCGGCAGCGGGTAAGGCAACGACCAAAACCAAGGCAGCCACACGAATCGGCAAAGGGAAAACGGCATGAGCGATGCACAGCCTGTCGGTTTGACGCCACCGCCCGAAGGCTATGCCGACTGGCTCGCCGAGCTTAAAACCCGCATCCACAGCGCGCAGCAACGCGCCACGCTGGCGGTCAACCGCGAGCTGGTGCGGCTGTATTGGCAAATGGGGCAAGACATTCTGGCGCGGCAAACCGCGCAGGGCTGGGGCGCGAAGGTGATCGAGCGGCTGGCGCTGGATTTGCGCGCAGCGTTTCCGGAAATGAAGGGGTTTTCTCGTGCCAACCTGATGTACATGCGTGCATTTGCCCAGGCTTGGCCCGATGCAGAAATTGTCCAACAGGCTGTTGGACAATTACCGTGGTACCACCAGCTGGCGCTGCTAAACAAATTGCCCGGCACGCAAACCCGCCGCTTGTATGCAGCCCAAGCGATTGAACACAATTGGTCGCGCAATGTGTTAGTGATGCAGATTGAAATGCGACTGTTGGAGCGCAGCGGCAAGGCAGTGACCAGCTTCAAAGCCCGCGTGGACCCCGCCCACCTCCAAGCGCTACAAAAATGCGAGCTTCCCGCGCACGCTGAATAAGCGCTAGAGCCCTAAAACACTTAGATTTATCAGAGCCCGCAAGCCATGCCAGAGCCCATCGCCATCCCCGCCGCCGCCGTCAAATCCGACAGCCTGCTGAACGCCCGCACGGTGCCGGCCGTCTGCATCACCATGGCCAGCTCCAATAGGACTGTTGAGTGACCGAGCCACGCACGCTGGCCTTGATCGAGGACCTTCGCCGGCTGCCTGCGGAAACGTCGTGGGTGGAGTTCAAAGAAAACAATACCGACGCGCAGCTGATCGGCAAGCTGATGTCGGCGCTGTCCAATGCGGTCCGTTTGGCCGACCAACCGTTTGCCTACCTGCTGTGGGGGGTGCGCGATGCTGACCATGCGGCGGTGGGCACCACGTTCGAGCCCACCAGTCAGTCGCAGCAAGGGCAACCACTGGAGGTTTGGCTGGCACAGCGCCTGCAACCCAACATCGCTTTCAGCTTCAAGCCGTTGGACTATCACGGCGTGCGGCTGGTTTTGCTGGAAATTCCGGCAACCGCCAGCAGCCCGGTGGAGTTTGAGCGGCAGGCTTATCTGCGCATCGGCAGCGCGACCCCCCGCCTGTCCGATCATCCGGAGCGGTTGAAGGCCTTGTGGGCGAAGTTGCAGCCGTATGCCTGGGAATCGGGCATCGCCGCGCAGTTTTTGAGTGGCGACGAGGTGCTGGCAAGGCTGGACTACGCCGCCTATTTCGAGCTGACGGGCCAGCCTTTGCCAGACAACCGTGCCGGCATCTTCGAGAAGCTGGTGGCGGACCGGTTGGTGCAACCAGATGTGGGCGGTCAGTGGAACATCACCCACCTCGGCGCAGTGCTGTTTGCCAAACGCTTGGGAGATTTCTCACCCACCATCGCGCGCAAGGCCATCCGCTTCGTGGCTTACAACGGCTTTAACCGGGCGGCCCCCGTGACGCACCGCCAAGATGGGCAAAAGGGTTATGCCGTTGGGTTTACCGGCTTGATCGACTTCATCGACGGCCTGATGCCGCGCAATGAGCACATCGGCAAAGCCTTCCGCGAAGAACGCCCGTTGTATCCGGCCATTGCCATTAGGGAGCTGGTGGCCAACGCGTTGATTCACCAGGATATGACTATCACCGGTGGTGGCCCGCTGGTGGAAATGTTCACTGATCGGCTGGAGATCACCAACCCCGGCCAGCCGCTGGTTACACCCGACCGATTTCTGGATTTTCCGCCGCGCTCGCGCAACGAAGCCTTGGCCTCGTTGATGCGCAACATGCGGCTTTGCGAAGAGCAGGGCACCGGCATCGACAAGGTGATCGTGGCCGTGGAGTTGCACCAATTGCCTGCGCCGGATTTTCGGGTGGAAGGCGACGCGGTGCGTGCCATTCTGTATGCGCCGCGTCGCTTTGCCGAGATGACACCACAGGAGCGGATTCGGGCCTGTTACCAGCACGCGGCGCTGAAGTGTGTGAGCGGCCAGAGGATGAAGAATGCAACGCTGAGCGAACGACTGGGTATTGACTCTCAGAACGCGGCGCAGACATCGGTGGTGATCCGGCAAACGCTGAAGGCTGGCTTGATCCGGTCGGCCGACCCCGCCCATCCGCGAGCGGGATATGTCCCTTTTTGGGCTTAGGGCGGAAAAGTTTTGATCGGGTTTTGATTTTTTTGATCTTGAAGGCTACTTCGACTAGAAGACGTTTAAGAATTTCTATGCATGACAACAACTTACGAACAATGTTCGGGTAGTAAAAGTTTTGATCGTTTATTAATCGCGCCGCCCAACTAAACCGGAGCTGAGCGATCTGGATAGGTAGCCACTTATTCTTCCGAGGGATGATCAGTCTTTGTGATGAATCAAAATAATAGCTGCTAGCCCAAGCCCCATAAGCGCTAGAGCCCTAAAACGCTTAAATTTTTACCATTCAAAATCCATGACAGAGCCCGCTGCCCATCCCGTAAAACCTGCCCCCAACCCGGTGAACCCCGTCAACACCCGCGCGGTGCCAGCCGTCTCCATCACCACCGCGCGCACGGGCGCTTCCAGCAAAGCCAACGAAATGGGCATGCGCACCATGCAAGAGCGGGCCTATGCGCGGCGGGGCGAGCAGTACCTGCTGATCAAGTCGCCACCGGCATCGGGCAAGTCGCGCGCGCTGATGTTTATCGCTCTCGACAAGCTGCACCACCAGGGTTTGCGCCAAGCCATTGTGGTGGTGCCCGAGCGCTCCATTGGTTCAAGCTTTGCCGACGAGCCTTTGAGCGCGCACGGCTTTGCGTACGACTGGAAGGTGGCGCCGCAGTGGAACCTGTGCAACGCACCGGGTGTGGACGAGCCGCGGGTGGCGCAGTCCAAAGTGGCAGCGGTGCGCAGCTTTTTGGCCAGCGATGACAAGGTGCTGGTGTGCACCCACGCCACGTTTCGCTTTGCGGTGGAAGAGCTGGGGCTAGAGGCTTTTGACAAACGCCTGATCGCCATTGACGAGTTTCACCACGTATCGAGCAACCCCGGCAACGTGCTGGGCGGCCAGCTGGGCGCGTTGATGGCGCGCGACCAAGCGCACATCGTGGCCATGACGGGCTCGTACTTTCGCGGCGACAGCGCGGCGGTATTGTCGCCGGCCGACGAGGCACGGTTTGAAACCGTGACCTACACCTATTACGAGCAGCTCAATGGCTATCGCTGGCTCAAGGCGCTCGACATCGGCTACTTTTTCTATACCGGGCCCTATGTGAATGCGGTGGAAAAGGTGCTGGACCCGGCGCTGAAAACCATCGTCCACATTCCCAACGTGAACGCGCGCGAAAGCCTGAAAGACAAGCAGCGCGAGGTGGACGACATCATGAACGGCCTGGGCGAATGGCAAGGTGTAGACCCGGCCACCGGTTTTCATTTGGTCAAAGCCGCTGATGGCCGCACCCTGCGCGTGGCCGACCTGGTGGACGACGCCGACCCGGCCCGCCGCTCCCGCGTGTTGACCGCGCTGAAAGACCCGGCGCACAAATTTGACCGTGGCCATGTGGACATCATCATTGCGCTGGGCATGGCCAAGGAAGGCTTTGACTGGTTGTGGTGCGAGCACGCGCTCACCATTGGCTATCGCAGCAGCCTGACCGAGATCGTGCAAATCATCGGCCGCGCCACGCGCGATGCCGAGGGCAAAGAGCGCGCCCGCTTCACCAACCTGATCGCCGAGCCCGCTGCCGACCAGACCTTGGTGGCCGAGGCGGTGAACGACATGCTCAAGGCGATTTCGGCCAGCTTGCTGATGGAATAGGTGCTGGCACCACGCTACGAATTCACGCCAAAGGATGCCGGCCCGCAGAAAGGTTTTGACTACGGCGCGGGCGGCTACCAGACCAGCGGGCGCAACGTGGGCGTGAACACGCAAACCGGCCAGGTGCACCTGGAAATCAATGGTCTGGCCACACCGCAAACCAAGGAGGCCGCGCGCATCTGCCGCGAGGATTTGAACGAAGTCGTCACCAGTTTTCTGCAAGACAAACAGGTGCTGGAGCGCGGCTTGTTCGACAAGGAAAACACGCTGCCCGAAGAGCTGACGCAGCTGCGCATGGGCAAGATCGTGCGGGACCGTTACCCAGACATGAGCGATGCCGATCAGGAAGCGATTCGCCAGCACGCCGTGGCTGCCATGGCGGTCACGCAAGAAGCCAAGCGCTTGCTGAATGCGGCAGACGCCAACGCAGCGGGCGCAGCCAGCAGCCCAAACGATGGCACCAGCGGCGGCACCGCGCTGATCGACGGCGTGCGCAAGTTTGTGAATGTGCGCGACCTGAACATCGACCTGATCGACCGCATCAACCCGTTTGAAGCGGCCTACGCGGTGCTGGCGCGCACCATGGACGAAAAATCGCTGCGCCAGGTGCAGGCCAGCATTGCCGCCAAAAAGGTAAGCCTCTCGCGCGAAGACGCACTGGGCCTGGCGCACCGCGCACGCACCTTCAAGCTGGAGCGCGGCCGCCTGCCCGACATCCACGCCAGCGACCCATGGGAGAAGCGCATGGCCGAAGGGGTCGCGGCCTTTGCAAGCTACAAGGCGCAGGAACTGGCCGCCACGCAAGCGGGGAACGCCGCCCATGGCTGACATGGACGAAGACGCCCTGCTGGCCGACCTAGGCGTTGAGCTTGCGCCCGTCAAACCTGCCAGCCGCACACCGCGCGAAGAACGCATCGTTGCGGGTTTTGAGGACATCCTGCGGTTCCATGCGGCGCATGGGCGCGCGCCACAACACGGTGAACAAGGCGATATTTTTGAGCGGCTGTATGCCGTTCGGCTGGAGCAGCTGCGCCAGCTACCCGAGGCTGCGGCCCTGCTGGCCCCAATGGATACGCCCGGTTTGTTGAGCGGTTTGACTGGGTTTGGCAGTGCCAGTGCAAGCATGCTGCCGGTGAGCCCGCTGGAGGAAGACGCGCTGCTGGCCGAGCTGGCCACTGCCCCCGGCGGCGCGGCGGCGGGCACAGACAACCTTGGCGACCCGGAAGACATCACCGTGTTGCGCCATGTGCGTTCGTCGGCCGAAAAACGCGCCGCTGAAGACATCGCCGACCGCACACCGTGCGCAGACTTTGAGCGCTTCGCACCGCTGTTTGAGCAGGCCGGGCGGGAACTGAAAGCGGGCGTGCGCAAAGCGCTGCGCTTCGGGCGCGATGCGAGCATTGCGGAGACCAATTTCTTTGTACTGGGTGGGCAGCTGGCGTATGTGGCCGATGTGGGCACACCGATCAAGGCACCCAATGGCGAAAGCGATGCGCGCTTGCGGCTGGTGTACGCGAACGGCACCGAAAGCAATTTGCTGCGCCGCTCGTTGCAGCGCGCGCTTTACAAAGACGACGCGGGCCGCCGCCTGAGCGATGTCGACATGGGCCCGCTGTTTGGCGATGCGCCCGAGGCCGACGATATTGCGAGCGGCACCATTTATGTGCTGCGCAGCCTGTCTAACCACCCTTTTGTGGCCGAACACCGCGAGCTGATTCACAAAATTGGCGTGACCGGTGGCAGTGTGCAGGCACGCATTTCGGCAGCAGCAAAAGACGCCACCTACCTGCTGGCCGATGTGGAGGTGGTGGCCACCTACCAGCTGCACAATCTTAACCGCACGCGCTTGGAAGCCATTTTTCACCGCGTGTTTGCAGCCGCGCAGCTAGACCTGACGCTGCAGGACCGCTTTGGCCAGCCGGTGAAACCGCGCGAATGGTTTTTGGTGCCGCTGGCGGCGATTGATGAAGCGGTGCAGCGCGTGCGCGATGGAACCATCACCGATGTGGTGTACGACACCACCAGCGCACGACTGATGGGTTGATGGGTTGATGGTCTCAAGACGAGAAGGGCCCGCCTTCCCTGCCCGGCCTCACAGGTCGTTCAATTTGCCTCGCACTTCGCTGGCCTGCGCGCGCAACGCATCAAGCGGCGCGCCCTGCATTTTTTCCAGCTGCCGGTAGACCATTCCCAGCCGGAATTTCTTGCCCAGCAAAGGCTCATGCCGGGCAAAAAAATCCCAGTACAAAGCATTGAACGGGCAGGCCCGCTCGCCGGTTTTGAGCTTCTTGTCGTAGTGGCAACCCTTGCAATAGTCGCTCATGCGGTCGATGTAAGCAGCGCTGCTCACATAGGGCTTGGTGGCAAGCAAGCCGCCATCGGCAAACTGGCTCATGCCCAGGGTGTTGGGCAGTTCCACCCATTCAAACGCGTCGATGTACACGCCCAGGTACCAGCGGTGTACGGCAGCGGGGTCTAGCCCCGCCAGCAGCGCAAAGTTGCCAATCACCATGAGGCGCTGAATGTGGTGGGCGTAGGCGCCATCGAGCGACTGGCCAACGGCGTGCTGCAGGCAGCGCATGCGCGTGTCGCCGGTCCAGAACCAGTCGGGCAGCGGCGTGTGGTGGTCCAGGGCATTGCGCTCGTCGTAGCCGGGCATGTGCGCCCAGTAAATACCGCGCACGTACTCGCGCCAGCCCAAAATTTGCCGGCTGAAACCTTCCACGGCAGCCAGTGGCGCCGCGCCACTGCGGTAGGCGGCTTCGGCGCGCTGCACCACTTCGCGCGGGTTCAGCATTTTGGTGTTGAGCGCGAACGACAGCAGCGAGTGAAACAGGTGCGGGCTGCGCGTGCTCATGGCGTCTTCGTAGTCGCCAAAGTTCGGCAGTGTGGTGGTGATGAAGGTGTCCAGCGCGGCCAGCGCCTCGGCGCGGTTCAAGGGCCAGCGCAAGGCGTTAGCCTGCGGGTTGCCAAAGCTTTTGACGCCCGCAGAAACGATGGTGGCCCACAGCGCGCTGTGGTCATACAGCGGGCGCGTGTCCGGTGGTGCTGCGGGCGTGCCGGGCCAGGACTTGCGGTTGTCGTGGTCAAGGTTCCACTTTCCGCCTTCGGGGCCACCTGCGTCATCGAGCAGCACGCCGTGGCGCTCACGCATGGAGCGGTAAAAGTGCTCCATTAGCCACTGTTTGCGGCCTTTGAAATGCTCGGCAATATCGGTGCGTGCGGTGTAGAAGTGCGCGCTGTCCACCGCTTGCGTTTCAAACGTCTGCCCGGCGCACCAGGTGCGCAACTGCTCGTCAAGCCGCCATTCATCGGGTAGTTGATATTGAAAGCGGGCAGCCTCGTAATGCGCCATGAGCGCGGCCAGGTTGTCGGTAAGCGACTGGCGGTTGCTGTCGTCGTCCATGGCCACGTAGCGCACGCGATGGCCAGCGGCGCGCAGGTGCTGCGCCAAATCGCGCATGGCGGCAAATATCGCCAGAATTTTTTGTGCGTGGTGCAGCACATAATCGGTTTCCTGCCGCATCTCCATCAGCACATAGACCACGTCCGCCTCGACTGCGGCAAACCAGGGGTGTTCGGGGTTGAGCTGGTCGCCCAGTAGCAGGCGCACGGTGCGCACGGGCGCGCTCATGCTGTGCCCCACGCGCGGCGGTAGCGGCCATCGGCATCGTGGTCTTGCGCCTGCTTTTGCGGGTTGAAGCGGCGCCCGCCACGCGGGTCGGTGCCGCGCCCAGCCACATAGAGCCAGTTGCCCTGGTTGCTGTGCGGGTCGTAGTCGAGCAGGCAGTGCTCAAACCATGCGGCGCCGGCGCGCCAGTCGCCTTGCAAGTCATACACCCAATAGCTGGCCGCCACCTGGCGCAGCCGGTTGCTGAGGTAGCCGGTGGCGGCCAGTTCGCGCATGGCGGCGTCGACCAATGGTTCGCCAGTGGTACCGTTTTGCCAGCGTGCCCGTGCCGCGTCTTCGCGCTTGGAAGGGGCGTTGACGGGCGAACCACTGAATGCATCACCCAGGCCGCGTGCGCGATACAGCGCCGCGCCATGCTGCAGGTGCAGCAGACGAAAGTAGTCGCGCCACAGCAGCTCAAACCACAGCCAGTAGCTGCCATCGTTAGCGCCATATTCCTGCTCAAACGCGCGCAGCTGCGCCATGATCTGCCGTGCCGACAGCGCGCCAGTGGCCAGCCAGGGCGAGAATTTGCTGGAGTAGTCCACCCCCATCAAACCGTTGCGGGTTTGCTTGTAGCTGTGCGGCAGCTTGCGGGCCAGGTACTGCGCAAGGTGCGCGAGGGCCGCCACTTCGCCGCCAGCAAAGGCGGCAGTGGCGTAGGGGAAGGATGAGCGTTCATCTTCCACCGGCTCAGCGTGCGCAGCCGCTGCGTTAGCTGGGGCCGTGGAGTCTGTTGGGGCTGCGGCGACGGTTTGCCACGCAGACCACCCATGCGCGGCCGGCAAAGCGGGGAACGCGGTGGGCACGGGCAACGGTGCGTGGGGCTGCACATCCGCACGCTCGATTTTGTTGCGGAACGTGGTGAAAACTGGGGGCAGGTCTGCCGGGGCAAAGGGCAAATCGTCCGGGTGCAGCAAGCTCGATTGCCATACGGTTTGAAGCTGCAAGCCCTGCGCTTGCAGCGCGGCGACTTCGGCCTCCTCTTCGGGCGCGGCGATGGCTTCGCAGACGACGGTGCAGTCTCCGCCGCCGCCGGTGCTAAGCGCTTTCACCAGTGCGGGCAGTACCGTTTCAGCAGTGCCCGCACACTCCAGCAGGCCGCTACCGCGTACGGCAAGCGCGGTTTTCAGGCACGCCAAAGTGCTGGCGATAAAGGCTTGGCGATGCGGCCCCACGCGCTCAAAACCCCAGCGCGTGGGCAGGGCTGGCGCGTGGCAATAGACCGGCAGCAAGGCTGCGCCCTGCCGGTGCGCCAGCGCAGCGGCCTGCGCCAGCGCGGGTTGGTCGTGCAGGCGCAGATCACTGCGAAACCAGAAGAGAACGGTGTTCATTTGTGTGCCTGTGGTGGTGATGGTGGTGCAGCGCGCTTGCGCTCGCCGCGGCAGCGGTCAGAGCAGTACAGCACTTGCTCCCACACGGCTTCCCACTTTTTGCGCCAGGTAAACGGGCGCCCGCAGTGCTGGCAAATTTTCTGTGGCAAATCGCTCTTTTTTCGCATGCGCATGGTGGTGGGCTTTTAGGGACGTCCGGCATAACCCTCGCAAGGAAGTGATAGTGCGGATCGGGGGGGGCCGCAAGGCGCCTTTTGGCAGCCAATAGCCGCGCTATCGGCAAGAAAAGCAACGCTGCAGACCGCCCGAGACCGTGCTGTCACAGACCGCAGGGAGTTATGCACGACGTCCTTAACCCAGCAAGCGCTTAGCCACGTGCTGGCCGCTGAGCCAGGCCCCCTGTACTTTGCCGCCGTGCAGCCAATCCCCGCACAGGCCCAGGCACAGGTCGTCGCTCCACCAACTGCCAGGTTCGTCGCCCGCAGGCGCGCTGGCCGGGTCGGTGTCGGCATAACGCCAGCGGTGGGCGCTGCAGGCGGTGGGCGCGGGGCCACCCAGCGCGGCAAAGGCTGCCAGCAATGCAGTGGTGACGGAATCAGCGTCGTCTTCTATGTGCGCTTCGCTCCATTCGGGCGTAGCGTGTAAAAGCCAAGTTTCCACACCCGGACGGCCGGGCTTGCTGTTGTCCCGCGCCATCCAGCGCAGCGGCCCGGCGTTGATGAAGGCACCATCGCATGGGAGGTCCGCCGGCGCATCAAAACGCAGCATGACCGACCAGCTGCCGCGCATGCCGATGCCGGCGGCCAAGGCAGATGCCTCGGGCGACGCCGTCTGCGCCAACGGCACGACTTGGGGCGAGGGAATGGCCAACACCAAGGAGTCAAACTGCGGCTCCAGCTGGCCATGCTCAGCCGAAGTAAGGGTCCAGCGGCTATCGATACGTTCTATTTTTTGTACGGTGGTTTGCAGCTGCAACTCGGCCTTGCCACTGAGCTCTTGCACCAACCAGGCCGCTGGCGAGGTCATGCGCGGCGTGCCCACGAAGCGGTCTACCTGGCTGGTGGGCGCGCTCCAGGCAGTGCCATCAAAGCTGGTCAGGCGTGCATGCCATGGCGCGGCGGCACCGCCCGCCTGCCAACGCGCCACTTCGGCACGAAACGCCGGATCGCGTGCGGTGAAATACTGGGCGCCATGGTCGCATTGCCACGCGCCGCGCTCGCTGTCCCCCCGGCGCGTGCTCATGCGACCAGACGCGCCGCGGCTTTTCTCAAACAGGGTGACGGCGTGGCCCGCCTGGGTCAGCGCCTGCGCGCAGGACAGGCCTGCAAGGCCCGCGCCGACAACGGCAATGTGCAAAGGGGAATGGGTCATGCGAGAGAGCTCATGCAGGAAGTAGCGTGAAGGCGGCGTGGCCGCTCCATCACTGAGACGAATTTCCAGGAAAAAAAGAAGGTCAGGCAGGCGACCAACACTGGGCGCCTGCGCTGCAAGCCAGGAACATGACTCGCAAGTCATGAACTGTACCGAATGGTCTCACGCCCGACAAGCGCTATGAAACCGCACCGAAAAAAACCATAAAACTCTCATTAGTGATAGCAAACTACCCAACACCGCAAAGCGCTAGAGGCTATTTTTGCCATTATTTTGATGATCTAGTGAGGCACGGCACAATCTGCCGCATGGACAAAGCTGAAACCTTGCGCATCGACAAATGGCTGTGGTGTGCACGTTTTTTCAAAACGCGCAGCTTGGCAGCGGACGAAATCGCCAAAGGCCGGGTGCGGGTCAATGGCGCAGTGGCAAAAGCCTCACGCGAGGTGCGCGCGGGCGACACCGTAGACCTGCGCCAGGGCCAGGTGCCGCGAACCGTGCTGGTGCGCGGCATCAGCGGGCATCGCGGGCCGGCACCGGTGGCGCAGCAGCTGTATGAAGAAACGGTGGAAAGCTTGGCGGCCCGTGCTCTGGCGGCCGAACGCCAACGCCTCGCCCCCGAGCCTGCCGCCGCGCTGCACGATGGCCGCCCCACCAAACGCGACCGTCGCGACATCGACAAAGCGCGCGGCCAGCCAGGCTCGTCACACCCGCCAAGCGATTGGGGTAACCGCTGGAGCGCTTCGCTGGACGATTGATCGGCGGTCATCACGCTGCGGCGGCGGCGCCTGCTCGACGGCGTCAGAATTTCACCGGCTTCAACCGCAGCCAGGTGATAGCAAACCCACCCGCTCGCCGCTGGCGGCTTATAGTGAATGCAGGAGTGCTCGCTCAGCCCCCTACCGTTGGGTGGCCAGCAGCGGCCTACTCACAGGGCCTGCCACGTTTGCGCCGCCCGTTGAATGAAAGTGAAACGATGTTCCCTGAATACCGCGACCTGATCACCCAACTCAAAACCACCGACCACCATTTCACCCGCTTGTTTGACAAGCACAACCGGCTGGACGAACAAATCACCGCCATGGTGCGGCAAACCGGTCCGTCTGCCGACCTGGAAATCGAAGCGCTGAAAAAGCAAAAACTGCAGTTGAAAGATGAGCTGTACGCGTTGCTGAAAAGCAAAGCCGCCGAAGGCTAGGCGCAGGCTCGCGTGGTGCCCGGCGCCGACCGTGGCACCTACCCGACTCTCACCCGGCAACCACCTGACACTCACCTGACACCTGCCGGCCTTTTTCATGGTGGTGTTCGTGGTCATGTGTTCGTGATCATGTAGGCCACAAAGAGTCGGCCGACTGGGCCCTCTTACAAACGTTTCGAGGAACCCTGCAGGTCGCCAACCAGCATGTCGGCGACCTGCTTGTCACCCGTACCAGGTCAGCTTTTCTCGCCGCCGGGGTAGCTGCTAAAGACACGGCTGCTGCCATCGCGTGCCACGAGCAGCACGTCATACGGATCACGCCGGCCGCCATACACCGCGCCATCCATCCCAGGCGAGCCGACCGGCATGCCTGGGACCGCCAAGCCCAGCGCTTTGGGCTTTTGCGCCAACAGTTTGCGCACATCACCGGCAGGCACGTGCCCTTCAATCACATAGCCGCCCACCAAACCGGTGTGGCAGGAACCCAGTTTTTGAGGCAAGCCCAACTGACTGCGCACCGCGTTGTTGCCGGTGTCGTGCACGGTGACCTGAAAACCGTTGTCTTGCATATGCGCCACCCAGTCTTTGCAGCAGCCGCAGTTGGGGTCTTTCCAGACCTCCAAAGCGGTGGCGGCCGCAGGTGCCGCAGCCGTTGCCGTTGCCGCCCGCACCAGGCGCGGCATAGCCAGGGCGGCGCCTAGTAAGGCGAGCCCGGTGAGCCACTGCCTGCGGGTGGCGGGTGTGTGCGCTGTCTGCGCTGTGTGCGAAGCAGTGGAATGGGAGGTACGTGGCGTGCCCCCGGTATGAATCAAATTTGGCTTCATGGAATTCCTTGGACGTTAGCCTCGCCCATTAAGAGAGGGCGAGGTGATTTCTGAAACGTGGGCGGCTTGCTCTTTCGGTCTACTCGAGCGAATTTCTTTCGAGGATGCGCCCAGAGCAGGAAGTTTTTCAATTTCAGGCCGCTGCGCGTCAAGCGTTCAACAACAAGGGAGGCCGGCGATTGGCTGCAACGTGCGGCGGCAAACGCTAACCCGCTTGGCGACAAAAGAGTCTGCTGCGGCCCCGCCCAACTGCGGTCAGCTTAGCCCGTGAGTGATCGGCGGCCTGAACGCCTGTACCACGCCAGCGCTGGCAAAGCTTGCTGCCGCGCCCCACGCAGGGCGGGCTAAAAAAAGAGCCAGTCGCTCCGGTAACGCGGGCGCAGCCAAGGCCAGCGTATGGCATGCGGCGCAGCTTGTGCAGGCAGCGCAATCGGGCTCTAACGCAGTCATGCAGTGGTCGTCCCGCTGAGGCATTGCCACAGAACCGAATGCAGGGTCGCAGGGCTGCACGCCAGAGACTTTGGCGATAGTCTTCTGCTTTGCCACATGCACCGAGGTCGTGTTCGCTGCAGCGGCGGCAGGCGCACCCGCTTGTATCGACACGGCAAACGCCGCGCCTGCGCCCGCCCACATCTGCAAGGCCAGCAGAACCATGACAAAAGTGTGAAGCGCGCGATACATCATGATGTGGAGTGCAAGCCCGCCACTACAGTTCCGAGGTTCCTTATTTTTGCTGCACTGTGCCTGCGCAGCGCCTCCTCATAATATACTAAATTCATAGCTAACAAGCCATACGGAGAAAGCGCTAGCAGCACTTTTTATTATAAATTTCAGCCCACTGGCGCGGGGGTGACGCCGGTGGCCTGCTGCCCGTCAGCCTGCGCCAGTGGCGGCTCCGCCCGCAGCATGCGCAGGCCGTTCGCCACTACCAGCAAGCTGGCACCCATATCGGCAAACACCGCCATCCACATGGTCGCGTGGCCCGCCAATGCCAGCCCCATGAACACGATTTTGATGCCTACGGAGAGCGCGATGTTCTGCATCAGCACGCGGTGCGTGCGGCGCGAGAGGCGTACCGTCTCAGCGACCCGGCGCAAGTCGTCGTTCATGATGACCACGTCGGCTGTTTCCATCGCCACATCGGTACCCGCAGCGCCCATCGCAAAGCCGATATCGGCCTTGGCCAGTGCGGGCGCGTCGTTGATACCGTCACCCGCCATGGCCGTCATGCCATGCTTTTTCTGTAGCGCTGCAATGGCAGCGAGCTTGTCTTGCGGCAGCAGGCCTGCCTGCACCTCTTCGATGCCCACCGAGCGGGCGGCAGAATGCGCAGCGGCCGCATGGTCGCCCGTCAACATCACCGGCGTGATGCCCAGCGCGCGCAGTTGCGCAATGGCGTCGCCCGCTGCCGGGCGCACGGCATCGGCCACGGCAAACAGCGCACATATGACAGCACGTCCGTCACCGCGTTCGGCTAGCAAGGTCAGGCTGCGGCCCTGTGCTTCCTGCGCGGCAGCGGCGAGTTCGATGGTCTCGGTCCACAGGCCCAGCTCGCTCATCCAGCGCCGGTTGCCCAAATACCAAGTGCTTCCATTCACTTGCCCTTGCACGCCCCGCCCCGCCAGCGCCTCAAATTCCTGCACGTCCGGCAACGAGGTGTTTGGTGCGGCCAACCCGGTGGCAATAGCCAGCGATACGGGGTGATCGGACCGCGTGGTCAGCGCCAGCGCCACATCGTGCGCTGCATCGCTGCCAAATTGCGCCTGCTCCACCAACACGGGACGCCCGGCGGTTACGGTGCCGGTCTTGTCAAAGGCCACTGCGCGAATGCCCCGCGCCTGCTCCAGCCACGCTCCGCCTTTGATCAAGATACCGCGCCGCGCGGCCGCCGCCAGCCCGCTGACGACGGTGACCGGTGTAGACAACACCAGCGCACAGGGGCAGGCAATCACCAGCAACACCAAAGCGCGGTAAATGGCATCTAGCCAAGTCCATTGCAGCAGCAGCGGCGCGCCCACGGCCACGACCACCGCCAGCGCGAACACCACGGGCGTATAGACGGTGGCAAACCTATCCACCATCCGCTGGGTGGGCGCGCGGGTGCTTTGTGCCTGTTCCACCATTTGAATAATGCGGTCCACCGTGGTGTTACCCGCTGCGGCCGTAACGCGCATGACCAGCTCCGCCTGCGCATTGAGCGTGCCCGCAAACAGCGGCGCGCCGATTGTTTTTTCTACCGGCAGGCTCTCGCCCGTGACGCTGGATTCATCCACTGCGCTGCTGCCTGTGATCACCTCCCCATCAAGCGGCACGCGCCCGCCCGGCCGCACCCGCACCATGCTCCCGATCGCCACCTGAGCCGCTGGTGCGCTGTGCCAAGTGCCATCCTCGCGCTGCACCTCGGCTTCGTCCGGCCGCAGCGCCAGTAGCGCGCCAATGGCATTGCGCGCACGGCCCACGGCCTGTTGCTCAATGCGCTCGGCCAGTGCATACAGCGCCATCACCATGGCGGCTTCTGGCCATTGACCGATGGCAAATGCCCCGGTCACCGCCACCGCCATCAGCGCGCTAATGCCCAGCTTGCGCCGCCGCAGCGACAGCAGGCCGCTGCGGTACACGCCCAACCCGGCCAGCAAAATCGCCACCACCGCCAACGCCATGCCGCCGACCTGCCACGGCAAAGTGCCCGGCCCGAGCAAGTGCAGCAGCTCAGCGCCCACGGCCGCCACTAACGCCGCGCCCAGGCGTGGCCAACCAGGCAATGCGCTGTGATCGTGTCCGTCATCGGCATGCGCGTGCGCATCGTTTCCAGCGCCGCCGTCATGTGCGTCACCTTGTGCGTCACCTTGTGCGTCACCTCGTGCGCCGCTGTGGGCGTGACCGTCATGGTCCGCTCCGCCGTGCGGCGTGGAGGCTGCGCCAGGCGCACCGCGCTTAGGGCCTGCATCGCTCGGGCAGCAAGAAATGGAAATGCGCGGGGCGGCAGCGGCTGTGCCGGTGCGCGATTTTTCAACTGACATGCAACTCCTCAATCACTGGTTTTATTTGCGTGTGGACAGGCTCTTCTGGAGCCTTCATCGGACTTTTTACACGTCATGCCATCATTGGAATCCTTAAAGCCACTCGAAGGTCAAGCCATGCCCTTAAACCACGCTGCGCAATGGCGCATTGGCGAAGCTGCACGCCGCTCGGGCGTATCGGCCGCCAACATGCGCTATTACGAAAAGGAAAATCTGCTCGGCCCCCGCCCGCGTGAGGACAACAGCTACCGGCTGTACAGCGAAAAAGATGTCCACCGCCTGCGCTTCATTCGCCTGTGCCGCGCTATGGACATGTCGCTTGATGAAGTACGCACCCTGGTAGCGCTGGGCACCACCCCACCCGCCGACACCCACGCCGCCTGCCACACCTTGGATGAGCACTTGGACCATGTGCGCGCACGCCGCGAGGAATTGCAGGCGCTAGAGCAGCATTTGCGCGACTTGCGCGGCCGCTGCGACGGCACCGACGACGCGCACTGCCATGTGCTGGATGCCCTGCATGCGCAGGCTGATGCGCCGCCGTTAGCGCTCGCTGGCGCAACGGCAAACGGCGCGCCGAGCAAGCGACACGTTTGAGGAAATCAGGGCGGCGCGCAGACCATTGACGGGTTGTGCTGCTGCGGTGTTGCTGCCCCGTGCTTGCGAGTCGAGCCGGTCCGGTCTTACGTGGAGCTTTGCCCCTGCGCGCTACGGTAAGCGCAGCCCCATCCACTTTGCCAAGCGCCATGACTTCCAGCCCCGCTCCTCAAACCGCCACCGCGACCTCCACCGCCACCCCACCCAGCGGAAAGCACGCCCAGCTCTATCGCATGGTGATGGAAAAACATATTTGCCCATTCGGCCTCAAAGCCAAATATTGGCTGGAGCGCGAGGGCTACACAGTAGAGGACCACTGGCTCACTACGCGAGAAGAAACCGACGCCTTTCAAGCAAAACACGGCGTTGAGACAACTCCGCAGACCTTTATCGACGGCAAGCGTATCGGCGGTTACGACGACACACGCCGCTATCTGGGCAAAGCGGTCAAAGACCCGGACGCCGTGACGTACACGCCTGTGTTGGCGATATTTGCGGTAGCCGCAGTGATGGCGCTAGCAGCTCACTGGGCGCTGACTGGAGAGATATTGGCGGTTCGCACGCTGGAATGGTTCATTGCGTTTTCCATGTGCCTGCTGGCGGTACAAAAGCTGCGCGACATCGACAGCTTTGCCACAATGTTTCTGGGCTATGACCTGCTCGCCCAGCGCTGGGTGCCGTACGCTTATTTGTATCCGTTTGGCGAACTGCTGGCGGGGGTGCTAATGATCGCGCGCGCGCTCGACTGGATTTCGGTTCCCGTGGCGCTGCTGATCGGATCGGTGGGCGCGGTGTCAGTTTTTTACGCTGTGTATGTTCAGAAACGGGAACTCAAATGCGCCTGCGTTGGAGGCAACTCCAACGTGCCGCTGGGCTTTGTGTCGCTCACAGAGAACTTGATGATGGTGGCGATGGGCGTTTGGATGCTGGTGCGCGCATTTTTATGAGGTGCCTTGCTCCGTGGGTGCTTGCTAGTAATTGAAATTCAGGCCTGCAACGTTGTTCGTGTGAATTTCAAGCGAGTTATGGGCTGAGCAGAGCAAAAGCACTACGAAACGACTCGCAGCGCCACACCGCAATTTGCGCCGCGCCGCGCCAGAGGCTGGACTTGGCCAGTGCTTATTCCTCATTAGAAGCCATTGAAAACCAAAATTCCCCGTCCGAACCTTCCCACTCGCGCTTTTCGCACGCCCAGTTCAAAATCCCTAAACCCCGATATCGCTGAATTTAAAAAATCCATCTAATGACACGCACCACCGATGTGTAGCAACAAAGAATGGTGGCCCAGGGCCCTTAAAGAACGGCGCGTTGCAAATTCGCTCTGGCCAGATTTTCAAAGTTCTGCCTGAAATAGCGGGTGTTGTAGATAAAAGGCCGATTTAAAAAACCTTGGAGCACTTGCTTGCGCTTCACGCGGTACAAGGGCCGGGGAACCCAGCTGTATTCGGCCTTCACCTGCAAATCGTATTCAGCGAACCGGGCCGGCAGCGAGCCCAGGATTGACAAGTCAATATCCACCAGCAGTTGTTGATCGGGATCGGTGGGCGCGGCATTGTGGCAAGTGGCCATGATGAGGGAATCAACGCGCTGTAGAACATCACCCGCGGCACCACGCGCAGCCAGCTCGCGTTGTGCCCAGTCGGCGCTGCGCCGCTCGTTATCTTTGCTCTTGAGCTCGTAGATGGCATCGTGGAACCAAAGCGCAATTTCTACCTCCCCAGGATTAACCGCCAAGTCGATCGCCCCATCGAAATGCAGCAAGCATTCTTCCAAGTGCTGGAGGGAGTGGTATCGACGATGGGGCTCGCCGTAGGCGGTAAGGAGCCTTTGTCGGAGGCCTTCTGGGGCTAGTAGCTTTAGGTGACCCCAAGCGCGGAGCCAGGAATTTTCGAAGTGCCTCATTGCAGGTCTAACGTCAGCGACTATTGAAACGACGAGTCAAGTCTCGTTGAGGCTGTGATGGACGGTTCATCGAGTGAAGCGACGTGCACGATGTGATTTAAGCAGTGCACCGCCCAATGCTTGAACGGCCCGGGGTAGCCAGATGAGGCGAATGTTGCCTTCGACAGATATGTGAGATGTCGCGAGTGAGTGTACGTAACCATTGAACGGCCTTCGCCCATCGATTCTTGAGGCTCTGGCAATCCAAAGCTCTCGTTTTCAATGGAGTAACCGACATAACTCGCCCACGTGAGCTGGAATACCTGACATACCCGTTCTTGAACGATCCTTTCTGAGCCTGCCAGCAAATCTCGCACTGCTGAGTTTGGCTCGGCCTCCAGTTCCGCCGCACTGATTGGGTTACCTACTTTGGCTTCGCAAATCACCAATCGCTGCGAGTTTTGTTCCGGCTCTAAGACAGCACAGAAGTCGAGATATGCGCAAGCTTGTATCGCTTTGACGAGGTCTTTCATAAAGTCCAGGTTCGGAAGAGGAACAGTCAGAACGCGATTGCTGTGGAGCCACTTTAAATTTCGCTGTAAGCATCAGCTTTCGATTGAAGTGCACGCTTGATTCTCGCTGGCGCATCAACTCACCGTTACTAAATCCCGGGCTAGATTTGATGCGAGACACATTCTGACTTTTTATCAACAAAAAAGCCTCTGACGAAGATTCGTCAGAGGCTTAGTTCCTTGGCGGAAACGGAGAGATTCGAACTCTCGATGAGGCTCTACACCCCATACTCCCTTAGCAGGGGAGCACCTTCGGCCACTCGGTCACGTTTCCAATCCCGCCATTATGCCCGAAGACACAGGGCGTTTTTGCGGTTTCAGGCGGTTGGTTGGTCCAGGCCGAAGGCCGTGTGCAGGGCGCGCACAGCCAGTTCCAGGTACTTCTCGTCGATGACCACCGAGGTCTTGATCTCCGACGTGGAGATCATCTGAATGTTGATGCCCTCCTCGCTCAGCACGCGGAACATTTTGCTGGCCACACCCACGTGGCTGCGCATGCCAATGCCGACAATGCTCACCTTGCAAATATTAGGGTCGCCGACGACCTCGGTTGCACCCAACTTCGGGCCGATCTCTTCTCGCAGCAGCTCCATGGTGCGCGCGTAGTCAGTCTGGCCCACGGTAAAACTGAAGTCGGCTTTACCGTCCTTGCTAATGTTCTGGATGATGACGTCAACTTCGATGTTCGCATCCGCCACGGGTCCCAAAATGCTGTGCGCGATGCCGGGAGTGTCGGGCACGCCGAGCACCGAGACCTTGGCTTCGCCGCGGTTGAACGCGATGCCCGATACGACGGCTTTTTCCATTTTTTCGTCTTCCTCAAAAGTGATCAATGTGCCCGAGTTGGCCTCTTCGACCAAGTCGATATCCCAAGGCGTGAAGCTGGACAGCACCCGTATGGGTACCTTGTATTTGCCCGCAAACTCTACCGAGCGAATCTGCAGCACTTTGCTGCCCAGGCTGGCCATTTCCAACATCTCTTCAAAGCTGACGGTGTGCAGGCGCTTGGCCGCGGGCACTACGCGCGGGTCGGTGGTGTAGACACCGTCCACGTCGGTAAAGATAAGGCACTCGTCAGCTCCCATGGCTGCGGCGATGGCCACCGCCGAGGTGTCCGAACCACCGCGCCCGAGCGTGGTGATGTTGCCCAATTCGTCGATACCTTGAAAGCCGGTGACGATGACCACGCGGCCCGCATCCAAATCGCCTTTCACGCGTTGGCTATCGATAGATTCGATGCGCGCCTTGGTGTGGCTGCTATCGGTGCGCACCGGCACTTGCCAGCCGGCATAGCTAACGGACGGCATGTCGACCGATTGCAGCGCGATGGCGAGCAATGCCGACGAAGCTTGCTCGCCGGTGGCGGCCAACATGTCGAGCTCGCGGTGGTAGCTGGAGGTGAGCTTTGCAGGCGCAAGCTCGGCAGCCAAGCCGAGCAAGCGGTTGGTTTCACCGCTCATGGCGCTGGGCACTACGACGACTTGGTAGCCGGCGAGCGACCATTTGGCGACGCGACGCGCAACATTGCGAATGCGCTCGGGCGATCCCATGGAGGTGCCGCCGTATTTGTGAACGATCAAGGGCATGGAAATGAGTGTTGCCGGAACCGGTGTGCAGGGCGCATTGAACAACGCGTTGGGGAATTCGCCGGTTCGCTGGCAGTCCAATGGTTTAAGGAGCCAAAACGGGCGGATTGTACCAATCGAGGTGCGCGTTGCTGCGCCGCACAAAACCACCGCCGACGCGCAAATCAATGTGGTGGCCCCGTGTAGTGCATGCGGCAATTTGGCGCTGCAGTTCCCGCAGCTGCGCAGTGCTGGCCGCACAGTGGTGAACAACGCGCAGCCAATGACGCAGCACATTGGCTTGGCGCGCGGGCGATAGTTGCTGCAACGCGGTTATGGCGGGGGGACTCCCCACCAACGCCAAGTCAGCTTGCCCAACTTCTACCAGTAATTCCTGCGCCTGCGATGCATGGGCGCTGCTACGGGTCAAGGTGTCACGGAAAGTGGGAAAGACGTCTTGAAGGACGGGCATCAATTGCGCGCGAATACGGTTGCGCGTGAAGCGCTGGTCGGCGTTGCTGGGGTCCTCGATCCACGCCTCGCCCCGCGTTTGCAGCCAGCTGCGCAAATCCGCGCCGGCGACTGCCAGCAGCGGGCGATGCCAAGACATGCTCGCGCGACTCCAGCGCGCCGGCATTGCGGAGAGGCCCGGCAGACCCGCACCACGTGACAGTGCCAGCAACAAAGTTTCAACTTGGTCATCCGCATGTTGAGCCAATGCTATTGATTTAATAGCTTCCTGCCCATACTGCATAAGCGCTATAGCCTCAAAAGCCTTGTATCTTGCGATGCGGGCTGCGTCTTCTGGGCTCTGGCCCCGCGCCGGGTGCGCCAACACCCGCTGCACTGACAGCGGCACCGCCAGGCGAAGGCACAGTGCCGTGCAATGCGTCTCAAACTGCGCAGCCGCACTTTGCAGGCCATGGTTCACGTGGATTGCCGCCACCTGCCCGGGCCACCGTTCGGCGCAGGCAATGAGCAAAGCCGTGGAGTCCGCGCCACCGCTAAGGCCGATGGCCAACGGCAGCGTTGGCTCAAACGCGGCGATAGCGCATGAGAACGATTGCGTCACGTTGCGCCTGACCGAGCCGGTGTGCGCACAAGGACGATTTTTTCGCGCTGAATAAAGACACCGCGCGGCCCAGTCAGCGCGCCTCGGCCTTGGTGTCGGTAAAGCGGCCGTAGCTTTGCAGCCGCTGGTAACGCCGGTCGATCAATTCTTTCGTCTTCAAGTCAGCGACCTGGCGAAATGCATCGCCCAAAGCGCGCTTGAGGAAAGCAGACATTTGGCGTGGATCACGGTGTGCGCCGCCCACGGGTTCGCTGACGATCTTGTCGACCAAACCCAGCGCCTTGAGCCTGTTCGCGGTGATGCCCAAAGCCTCTGCCGCGATCTCAGCCTTGTCACTGGACTTCCACAAAATAGAAGCACAGCCCTCGGGGCTGATGACGGAATACACCGAATACTGCAGCATCAAAAGCTGGTCGCAGACCGAGAGCGCTAGCGCGCCGCCCGAGCCGCCCTCGCCAATGATGGTGGTGATGATGGGCACTTCGAGCTGCGCCATTTCGTAGATATTGCGGCCGATGGCTTCGGACTGGCTGCGCTCTTCCGCATCGATGCCGGGATAGGCACCGGGCGTGTCGACGAATGTGAACACGGGCAGGCCGAACTTCTCGGCAGTTTTCATCAATCGCAACGCCTTGCGATAGCCCTCGGGCCGCGTCATGCCAAAGTTGCGCAGAGCGCGTTCCTTGGTATCGCGCCCTTTCTGCTGGCCGACCACCATGCACGCGTGGCCGTTGAAGCGTGCCAAGCCGCCAATGATGGATTTGTCGTCGGCGAAATGCCGGTCGCCGTGCATTTCGACAAAGTCGGTGAACAGATCGCGCAGGTAGTCGAGCGTATAAGGGCGCTCGGGGTGCCGAGCAATCTTGGTGATCTGCCAGGGCGTCAGGTCTGCATAGATGTCTTTGGTGAGCTGCTGGCTTTTCTTGCTCAGCTGATCGATTTCCTCGGAAATATCGACCGCGCTCTCATTCTGTACGTAGCGCAACTCTTCGATTTTGGTTTCCAGCTCCGCAATCGGACTCTCAAAATCCAGAAATGTTTTTTTCGCCATATGTTTCCTTGCGCTCTCGGCGCACCGTGCGGGTTCACCCGCGCGATGAATGCTTAGTAGACGACCGGCAGCGGGTCCAGCGATCGCCAAATATACCAAGTGGCTACGCTGCACCACGGTGCCCAGGCCTGCGCGACCTCACGCGCTTCGCTGCGGCTAACTTTCTCGCCCGAGAAGTAATTGCGGCCAATGCCGTTGATGAGGCCCACGTCATCCAGCGGGAGAATGTTGGGTCGCATCAGGTGAAAAATGAGGAACATCTCCGCCGTCCAGCGGCCAATACCGCGAATGGCCACCAGCTCGGTGATGATGTCCTCGTCGTCCATGCCCTGCCAAGCGTCGGTGTGCAGTTTGTTGCCGTCAAAGTGCACGGCCAAGTCGACCAGGTACTCCACTTTGCGGGACGACAGACCCGCAGCGCGCATATCATCAATCTTAAGCAGCAGCACCTGCGCCGGCGTCAACGCGGTACTGAGCGCAGCAAAGCGGTCCCAAACCGTTTGGGCCGCTTTCACCGATATCTGCTGGCCGACAATGCTGCGCGCCAACGTAACAAATGCGTCTCCACGCGTCTCCAGCATGGCATCGCCAAACTGCGGAATCAGCCGCTTCATCACGCGGTCTTTCTTCATCAGGTGCGTGCGGGCCTGAGTCCAGTAGTCGGGGGTGGTCTGCGCGTTTGCAGCAACAGCCAATACTTTTTTCAGAGCAACTACCACAGGCGCTTCCTGTGCAGCAGGGCATTTTGACGGCAAGCTTTCAACGGGCAGCCTCCCACGTGGTGCCGGTGGGTGTGTCTTTTAGCACCACGCCTTGGGCCAGCAGCGCATCACGGATGCTGTCGGCTTCGGCGAAGTTGCGGGCGGCTTTGGCGGCGGCCCGCGCAGCGATCTGCGCGCCAACGTCGCTATCGCTCACGTTGTTGCCTGCTTTCAGGAATGTTTGAGGATCGCCTTGCAACAAACCTAGGCAACCGCCCAAAGATTTGAGCAGACCCGCCGTTTGGGCTGAACGGTTTCGATTGACTTCACCCGCCAGCTCGAACAGCACGGCCACGGCTTCGGGCGTGCCGAAGTCTTCGTTCATGGCGGCTTGAAAGCGCGCCGCAAGCGGGTCACTCCAATCGACGATCGGCGTTGCGGCGGGCACCACCACCGTCAACGCGGTGTACAGACGCTTGAGCGCACCGCGCGCGTCGTCCAGATGCGCGTCGCTGTAGTTAAGCGCGCTGCGGTAATGCGCACGCACGATGAAAAAGCGTAGCGTTTCCGCGTCGTATTCCTTCAGCACGTCGCGGATGGTAAAAAAGTTACCAAGCGACTTGCTCATTTTCTCGTTGTCCACGCGCACAAAGCCGTTGTGCATCCATGTATGTGCCAGCGGCACTCCGTGGGCACCCTCGCTTTGAGCGATTTCGTTCTCGTGGTGGGGGAATTGCAGATCGGCACCACCGCCATGAATGTCGAAGGTCTGGCCCAGGAGCGCACAGCTCATGGCCGAGCATTCGATGTGCCAGCCGGGCCGGCCTGCACCAAAAGTGCTGGGCCACTGTGCATCCTGCGGCTCTTCGGGCTTGGCAGATTTCCACAGCACGAAGTCGAGTGGGTCGTGCTTGCCGTCATCCACTGCTACACGTTCGCCGGCGCGCAATTCGTCCAGCGATTTGCCAGACAATTTTCCATAGCCCGGAAACTTGCGCACTGCGTAGTTCACATCGCCGTTGCGGGCGCGGTAGGCCAGTCCCCTGTCCTCCAGAGTGCCGATCAAGTCCAGCATCTGTGGCACGTATTCGGTGGCTCGGGGCTCGGCGTCAGGCGGCTCAATGCCCAGCCGCGCAATATCGATGTGCATGGCCTGCACCATCTCATCGGTCAGCTGGCGAATGGTGATACCGCGCTCCAGTGCTCGCCGAATGATCTTGTCATCAATATCGGTGATGTTTCGCACGTAGGTCACCGCATAGCCGCTGGCGCGCAGCCAGCGCTGCACGACGTCAAACGCCATCATCATCCGGGCGTGCCCGATATGGCACAAATCGTAGATGGTCATTCCGCACACATACATGCGCACCCGGCCAGGTTCCATCGGAGTGAAATCCTCCACGGCACGCGAGAGGGTGTTGTAGATGCGCAAACTCATGAGAAGCAAATGGCAAACAAATGGCAAACGCCACAGAAACGAAGGGCTGGAGAAAGAGTATGCGGATTGGGGAAAAGGCAACGAGAAAGATGCCAAAAACTTCCACGCGTGGAGGCCATGAGCCCGGGGCATCGGTGCGAGAGGATCACTTTGCGCTGCTGGGCACCCCTTGGCCTGCAGGCTAGTCCCTGTTTTTTGAAATCCCCTCCGCTACAATTCGTCGCAGTATAAGCGCCCGAGGCGCAGCCGCTGACCACTCACAGAGCCACATGACTACTACCCGCAGCCCTCTTTTTCCGCTAGCGCGCCTCTCATATTTTTCTCGCCTTGTGGCTCTCACTGCGCTGCTGGGCGCGGGCGCGGCACATGCCGAAGATTACTCCGAGATCACCAGTTTGCTCAGAGCGGGAAAACCTGCGGAGGCGCTCGCCAAGGCCGATCAGCGGCTGAGCGCATCGCCCAAAGATCCCCAGCTCCGATTCCTTCGCGGAGTGGCGCTAACCGACTCGGCCAAACCGGCGGACGCAATCGCTACTTTCACGCAGCTCACCCAGGAATACCCCGAACTGCCTGAGCCATACAACAACCTGGCCGTGCTCTATGCGAGCCAAAACCAACTCGACAAAGCGCGCACGGCACTTGAAATGGCGATTCGCACCAATCCGAGCTACGCAACTGCACACGAAAATCTCGGTGACATTTATGCCAAACTAGCGGGACAAGCATACAACAAAGCCTTGCAGCTTGACTCCACTGGCGGCTCGGCGCTCAAACCCAAACTGTCGCTGATTCGCGATGTGTTTGCAAACGCACCGACACGACCCGTGCAGGTGGCGGCCGCGCCAGCTCCCGCCTCAACTCCAGCACCTGTACCAGCGCCAAGCCCGTCGCCAGCGCCAATTCCATTACCAGCGCCGGCTCCGGTAGCTGCGCCGACGGCAGCTCCGGCACCGGCTCTCTCCCCAGCGCCCGCGCCGCCGGTGGTTGCAGTAACACCACCCCAATCCACCAAAGCACCTACCCCGGCAGCTGCCGCGCCTGAGGAAAAGGCCCCTGCTAGTGGCAAGGCGGTCGAGCGAGAAGTCGAATCGGCCGTTCGTAATTGGGCCGCGGCCTGGTCTGCGCGTGACATGAAGGATTACCTCGCTTCCTACGGCAAGCAGTTCGATCCGCCCGGCAAACAAAGTCGCTCCGCTTGGGAGAAGGAGCGCGAATCGCGAATCGTTCCGCGCTCGAGCATCAAAGTGACCGTTACGGACCTCTCTATTGACGTCAAAGGCGACAAGGCTACGGCCAAGTTTCACCAAGCTTATGACGCAGACACCCTCAGCGTGACGAGTCGCAAAACGCTCGACATGGTGCTCAGCAATGGTCGCTGGCTGATCGTTCGCGAATCGACGGGCGGCTGATGCAGCCCAAGCTTCATCGGCGACGCGCGCCATGCGTCGCCCAGGCACTTTGAGCGCGGTTGCAGCGCAAACCGGTTACCGACACAAAGGTTTCTTCTGCGCTGCTCATCTGGCAGTTTTGGTGGGCTCGCTAGCTTTGGTGGCGCTGGTCCCCGCAGCGCTAGCTCAAACGCCAGACAGAACGAGCGGAAAGCGCGCTCAAACGGCTCAAACCGGTAGCCAATCCCGCGCTGAACAACCGACGCGCGCGCGTCGCACGGATGCTGAGGCCAAGCGCAAAAGTGCCAACAGAGTGGCTCGCAACACGGCTCGCCAAGAAACGCAACGCCCGTCCGCGCGCTCCGGTGGGGCTTCCAGCAAACCTGAACGAACGGGCTCAGCCAAAGCGCAACGTATTGATCAAGCCGAAGTCCGCTTGCTCGAGGTCTACCGCCTCATTGGCGCAGGCCAGGCGCGCGTGGCACTGAACAAGGCCGAGCACTTGGTCCGCGACTTTCCCAATTTCCAGTTGGCACACCTCGCCATGGGCGACCTGCTCGCCGCGCAAGCCCGTACGCTGGCTCAGTTTGGCGATGCACCCACTGTCGAAGCCGATTCCACATTGAGCGATCTGCGCCGCGAGTCCGCCCTGCGCGTCGCGGCATCGCAGTTCAAACCCTCAGAGGGAGCCGTTCCCACGGCCTTCGTCGAAATATCCCAAAGCGCCAAACACGCGATTGCGGTCGACGCGTCGCGCTCGCGCCTGTACCTTTTTGAAAACACCTCGAAGGGGCTGCGGCTGGTAGCGGACTATTACGCATCCGTTGGCAAGCTCGGTACAGAAAAGGAAGTCGAGGGCGATCAACGCACACCTCTCGGGGTTTACTACATCACCAGCCGCCTGGACGACAAGCAACTGGCCGATCTTTACGGCTCCGGTGCCCTGCCGCTTAACTACCCGAACGCGCTTGACCTTCGCCGCGGAAAAACCGGAAGCGGTATTTGGCTACACGGTACGCCCCGAGCACAATTCTCACGCGCGCCGGAAGCGACCGATGGCTGCGTCGCCATTGCCAACCCCGATCTTGAGCGCATCCTGAGCACCGTGGAGCCGCGCACCACACCGGTTGTGATCGCACGCCAGTTGCAGTGGGTGGCACCACAAGGCGTGCTGGTGGATCGTGAATCATTTACCCAGGTGCTGGACTCGTGGCGTAGCGCAAAAACAAGTGGTGATCTGCGGCAGTTGCTTGGCTTTTATGCCTATGACTTTCAGGGCCTGCGCGACCAGAGCACTGCGCAGTGGGAGGCTTCGCTTCAAGCCGACATTCGCGACCTGCGCGGCCGAGAAATACAACTCAAGGACCTTTCGCTGCTCCATTGGCAAGACAGCAGCGAAACCATGGTGGTAACGTTTGCCGAAATTCCAGTAGGTGCCCGAACGGGCGCAGTCAAACGGCAGTACTGGCGCAAGCAAGGCCAGCAATGGCAAATATTTTTTGAAGGAGTAATTGGATGATTTCAAGAAGAAAACTGGCGCTTGCGCTTAATTCCATTGCGCTGACTGCTCTTTTCTCCGTAGCAGTTCCGGCTAGCGCTCAGGAAGCTCCCAAGGTCAAACTGACCACTTCCATGGGCGACATCGTCGTGCAACTCGATGCGGCCAAGGCGCCCAAGTCGGTCGAAAACTTTTTGCAATACGTGCGTGACAAGCACTACGACGGCACCGTGTTTCACCGTGTGATCGACGGCTTCATGATCCAGGGCGGCGGCTACACAGCGGACATGCGGCAAAAAAATGTTCTCGCGCCCATTCCGCTCGAAGCTGCTAACGGCCTCAAGAACGACAAGTACACCATCGCGATGGCGCGTACCGGCAACCCCAATTCCGCTACATCGCAATTCTTCATCAATGTGAACGACAACGCCTCGCTCAACGCGCCCCAGCCGGATGGACACGGCTATGCCGTGTTTGGCAAAGTCATTCAAGGCGCTGAAGTGGTGGAAAAAATCAAGGCGGTAGCCACGGGCCGCACTGGCCCCATGCAAAACGTACCGACGACGCCTGTCGTCATCGAATCGGCCACCCTGGTCAAGTAAATACAGCAACTTCAAGGACATATTCATGAACAACCCACAAGTCGAACTTCACATTGCCAACTACGGTGTCGTCACCCTGGAACTTGACCAGGACAAAGCGCCCAATTCGGTCGAAAACTTTCTCGCTTACGTGAAGAAGGGCCACTACGACAACACCGTTTTTCACCGCGTCATTCCTGGTTTCATGGTGCAAGGAGGCGGTTTTGAGCCCGGCATGCGGCAAAAGGACGTTGGCGAACCGATTCAAAACGAGGCGGCGAACGGCCTCAAAAACGACAACTACACCGTGGCGATGGCGCGCACCAATGACCCGCATTCGGCTACGGCGCAGTTCTTTATCAACGTTGCTAATAACGGCTTCCTGAACCACACCGCTCCATCAGCACAAGGCTGGGGTTATGCCGTGTTTGGCAAAGTGGTGGGCGGCGCGGATGTGGTCGACAAAATCAAAGCCGTCAAGACCAGCCGCAAAGGTCACCACGACGACGTGCCTGCCGAAGACGTCGTTCTGGAAAAAGCTGTAGCGCTTTAAGAACGGGCCCTCTCCCGTTGGCGCTTCGCTGCCTTTATGGCTCGGAGCGTCCTTATCAGACGATAAAAACCTTATTCGTTGACCATGGCGCCCACCACGGCCGCACCCCAGTTTCAGGAGCTTGCCGCTCCTGCCAGTTGGCGTGCAGTCGAATTTTTTTCTGACTTGCATTTGCAGGCTTCCGAGCCCGAAACAGTCGAGTGCCTGCGGCGTTACTTGCACAGCACCGATGCAGATGCGCTGTTCATGCTGGGCGACGTGTTTGAGGTGTGGGTAGGTGACGACGCCTGCGACGAGCCCGGTAGCTTTGAGGCTGAATGCGCGGCGGTGTTGACGGCCGCGGCGCGACAGCGCCCCCTATTTTTCATGCACGGCAACCGCGATTTTTTGCTGGGCACGCAGTTTCTGAACAGCACGGGCATTACGGGCCTGGCCGACCCGACACTGCTCGTTTTTGGTACACAGCGCGTCGTGCTGAGCCATGGCGATTTGCTGTGCCTTGGCGATGTGGAGTACCAGCGATTTCGCCAGATGGCGCGGAGCGACGCGTGGCAGCAGGCTTTCCTAGCAATGCCGCTGGCCGAACGCCGCGCACAAGCCCGCTCCATGCGGGCGCAAAGCGAATCGCGCAAGCAGACAAACAGCGGCGTGGAAAGCTATGCCGATGTAGACCACCCGGCCGCGCTGGATTGGCTCCACGCAGCCCATGCCACCACGCTGGTTCACGGGCACACCCATTGCCCTGCAGCGCATAACCTGGCACCTGGTTACCAGCGCGTTGTGCTGAGCGACTGGGACGCCGCCGCATCGCCGCCGCGCGCCGATGTGCTGCGTTTGTCCGCGCGGGGCTTGGAACGGCGCGAGCTTGCCTCCACTTAACAAGCTCCTCAGTTCTCGGTAGCCCCACGCATGATTAGCGAGGCTTTATCACCATGATTTTTTCCTGGAAACGTCTGTGGCGTCGGGTTCGCAGCACCCTCGCGCCTGTGCCGGAAATTCCGGCCGCTGTGTGGCTGCAGACCCTGGGTCGCCACCCTTTTCTGGCGGCGCTGGCGCTGCACGACCAAGCCAAGCTGCGCGTTTTGGCGGCGCTTTTTCTCGAGAGCAAACAGTTCCACGGGGCGCACGGCCTGGCAGTCACCAACGCCATGGCCATCGACATCGCTGCGCAGGCTTGCCTGCCCCTCCTGCACTGGGGAGCGCCCGCCAAAGCACTGCAGTGGTACGACGACTTTGTCACCATCGTTGTGCATTCAGGCGCAGCTGTCGCCCGACGTCAAAGCACGGACGCAGCAGGCGTTGTGCATGGCTACACCGAAGTGCTGGCTGGCGAGGCGATGGAGGGCGGCCCAATCATGCTCAGCTGGCACCATGTGGCGGACGCCGCAAGCAGTGCCGCGCAGGGCAGCAACGTGGTGGTGCATGAGTTTGTCCACAAACTCGATATGCAAACCGGCCATGCCAATGGCTGTCCACCGCTGCCGCGCGGTTTCATGGGGTCGCGCGGCATGCGCGGCGCCTTGCGGTTCTGGCAAGCCGCGTGGGAACCGGCGTACGCGAATTTTCGGGAAGCCGTGACCAAAGCCGAGCGCTTTGGCGAAGAGCGCCCGTGGCTGGATGCTTACGGCGCTACTGCCCCAGCCGAATTCTTTGCCGTGGCCTGCGAGGCTTACTTTGTGAACCGCGAGCGGTTCGCGCTGGAGTTCCCCGGTTTGATGCCAGTGTTGGACGACTTCTTCAAGCGCCCGCTGCCTCTGGCTCAGACCCCCGCACGCGCCTGATCAAGGCTTGGCGTCGGCCACCGCACCGGTGGCCACCAGCGCGCGCAACTCACGCAGCCGCTTTTTAAGCCGGCGCTCATTCACCAGGCCCACCAGCACCATGATTTTCTGCCCGCTGGAGAGGGCCTGCAGGTTCGGATCAACAAACTCATACCGTACCCACGGCCGAGTGGATGGAACATCTCCCCTGACGTCGGTCAACGTTACATAAATCGGTCCAGAAGGTTCCGGCGCTTGCAGCAGATGGTCCAGCACCGCCACCAAGCGGTCGTTGAAATAGCGCTGGGGGAAGCCCAACTCCTCATACGCCTGCTGAAACAGCGGGTACAGACGGGCATACAGCGCGGTGGCACTTTTCAAATCTACGGCTTCGATCCATTGCACCAAGGGGCCGTAGCGAGCCCCATTGTCTAGCGCGATGGCTTCACCGTCGCCCAAGGCATTGATGGTGAACTTGCCCATCGTGGGCTGCACCGGCCAAATGCGCGCGGGTGCCTGCTCGCGTGCCAGGTTGTCCACCGTTGCCACGAAGCGCCGCACCAAACCGTCAGTCTGCACAAACTGCGCCATTGCGCTATTGCCCAGCAGCGCGTCCAACGCTTGTGTGACGTGCGCATCGGCATCGGTTAAAGCGGGAAGTTGCGCGTCGGGTTCGGCCAACACGTCCATGGGGTTCTGCGGGTCCGAAGCGGTGTCGCCGGCAGGCACAGGCGCGGCATCAGGCGCCATGGAGGCAGCGCTGGGTACTTCTGCAGGAACACTTGCTGCCGCTGGCACCCAATGCTGCTTCTGCCACCACCACCAGCCCCCTGCAGCCAGCAACAGCGCGGCCAGAATCGCAAGCGCCGCAGGCCAGCGAGACGCCTCCTCTGGCGGTTTCAGCGAACTTCTTTCGGGAACGGTCATGACAAAAATCCTTTGCGCTGCATGCGCGGTAGCCTATCGGAATCAGGTAGCGTCCATTGGTTCAACCTCACGCGCAAGCGCTGCAGGGCCGTGAAGCGAGCGCGTGTTCGCTGCGTCGATTTGAGCAATACCGCTTTTGCATCAAGGGCCTGCTCGCCTCTTGTCGTGAAAGACGAGCGCCCTCATTAGCCTGAGGCAGCTAGAAATCAGATAGCAGCGGCGCGCTTAAAGAACCGCCGGCTTCAGCGCAGTGCCTGCAGCCACGCCATAGATTCCGTCAATTCCTGCGGATGGAGGGTGTGCGTGCAAGGGTAGTCGCGGTAGGTACGGTTGAAGGGCAGCCCGCGCAACGCGTCGCGCATTTCGTGGGCGTGGCTGAGCGGAATCACGTCGTCCTGGCTACCGTGGCTAATCCACAGAGCGCGCCCTGCAAGCGCCGTGCCGGGTGCTTTCGGAACCAAAGCGGCCGACAACATGCGCCCGTGCCACACCATGGCTGCGCCCATCAGATCCGGCCGCGTGAGCAGCAGCGACAAGGCCATGATGCCGCCCTGGCTAAAGCCGCCCACCACTACACGCGCGGCAGGCACGCCCAATTGGCTTGCAGCTTGCGCAACGGTCTGCGCAACCTGCGCGCGGCTGGCGACCTCTTGCGCCTCGTCGTAGCTGCGCAGACCTTCAGGGCCAATTGAAAAATTAAACCAGGCGTTGGCACCGGGTGCCATTGGGTACGGCGCGCGCAAGCTAAGCACGTGGTAGCCGCCTGGCACATGGGGAGCGAGCGAAAACAAATCTTGTTCGTTGCTGCCAACGCCGTGCATCAGCACCAGCAAGCTGGGAGAGACTGAATCAGCGGCAGCAGATTGCTGCAAAAAACGGAGCGGCAAAGTAAGCATGAATAAGCGCTAGAGGCCTTTTTGGCGTCAAAGTTTAAAGCCTAAGCCTAAGCCTAACGCATCGCTGGGGCCACGACGCGCAGACTCCAACCGGTGGGCATCCAACGACAACGCAAAAGCACTCTAGGACGAATTGCAGGACACCATCTTGCGGCTCAAGTGAACGGACCGCGCGCCTACACCCGCCGCACCCTGCGCAAAGAACAACGGCAGCAAGTGCTCTTCGGTGTGATGCGCGCGCACGGCGCACGGCGTTTGGCGTTTGGCGTTTGGCGGCGGCAGTCAAGCAGACTTAACCGGTCACCGCGCTTTACCGTTGCTCCCGTCCAGTCTACAAATGCCAGCACATCCACCCGAGGTGTGCGCGCCTGATTGAGGGCGCACATGCGGGTGGATACAACCACACACCGCACCAAAGCCCGAGACGGCGTTAAAGCGAAATCAAGCGTCCCGCACCGGGCCGCGCGCTGCCTTGGTCTCGCTGCGCTGGCTTTTTCCCTCCAGCCGCCGCATCTTCGAGCCGTAGCTTGGCCGTGTGGCGCGGCGCGCTTTGGACGGGACGGCAATGCTATTGACCAGTGCGTTCAGCCGCTCCAGCGCATCGGCGCGGTTTTGCAATTGGGTGCGGTATTGCTGGCCTTTGATGACCACCACGCCTTCATCCGTAATGCGGCTATCGCGCAGCAGCATCAACCGTTCGCGAACTGGCTCGGGCAAGGATGAGGCATGAATATCAAAACGCAAATGCACCGCGCTGGATACCTTGTTAACGTTCTGCCCACCCGCACCCTGCGCGCGGATCGCGGTGATCTCCACCTCGGCCTCGGACACGCGCAGTGGCTCGGTGCGCTCACTCATATAAACACTTTCGCCTTCATCCGACTACGCAGTCGCACAGTTACGCGGTAACCCGCGGTGCCAAGCGCGCAAAGGCGTCAATCGCCAGCCGGTAACCGTCAACGCCCAGGCCACAAATCATGCCGCGCGCCACTGGCGAAACGGTGGAGTGGTGGCGAAACGGCTCCCGGGCAAACAGGTTGCTAATGTGAACTTCAATCACCGGAACGCCGGCTCCTTTGATGGCGTCGTGCAGGGCAATACTTGTGTGCGTGTAAGCGCCGGCATTCAGCACCACCCCTGCCAACCTGCCGTCTTGCTGAAGGCGGCCAGCGTCGTGCAACCAGTCAATCAACGCGCCTTCGTGGTTGCTTTGATGAAACCGCAGGCTAAAACCAGCTTGGCTGCAGGCCCGCTCGCACAGGGCTTCAACATCTGCCAAGGTGTCGTGCCCATAAACCGCCGGCTCGCGGCTTCCCAGCAAATTGAGATTGGGACCGTTCAGTACAAAAAGGATAGACACAAAAAAAGCGCTTTCATCACAGGTGCAAAAGAGGGCCGGCAACACCGCCAGCAAACGCCCGCACGGGCTAGGAAAGCGCAAATTATGCGGCGCGCTTAAATCCCGTAAATACAGCGCACCGCAACTCTCTCAGTTACCGGCCATAGCCACGATGTCCATCGCCATGGTGGCCGTGCCTGTGCCCACGCCCACGGCCGCGGTCTTCGTAGTAATCCACCCGGCCGCCGTAGTAATACGGTGGGGGCGCATACACCACTGGGGGCGGTGCGTAGTAAACAGGCCGAGGTGGCGCGTAATACTCGGGAGGGGAAGGCGCGTAATACACCGGAGGGGAGGGCGCGTAATACACCGGAGCCGGCTGAGAGTAGTAAGCACGCGGGGGTGACCGATAGCCCGAGTAGCCGTCGCCCACCACCACGCCCGGCGACGCGATCCCGATAGACCAGCTCACGTCGCCACGGGCTTGCGCAACGCCAGCCGAAGCAGCGAGCACGATGCCGAAGCCTAGGGCAGCAAATTTGCCAAAAACGGTCTTGAACATAAAAATCTCCTGGTTGGATGGGTTCGCGTTGCTTCGCAAACTCTGTGACGCCTTAACGCACCACATGTCTGAAAGGATGTCATACGAGGCCCGAAAAAGTGTGTCTGCTCGTAAAGCTGCTTGTTTCCATGCGTAAAAACGCACGAACCTGCGCCCTAAAATCCCGGCATGACCCCCCCCGCCCACGACTCCAAGCCCCACTCCAAATCCAGCCCTGAGCAGGAGCACGCGCCGGAAGACGCGCCCAAACTTAGCAACTTCCTGCGCCAAGTGATTGAAAGTGACCTCGAAAACGACACCTACGCCACCCGAAAGTGGGCCGGCAGCCCGGGCGATGCCGCCCACCAAGCCCAAGGCGCGCCCGACCCGGCCAAAATCCGCACCCGCTTTCCGCCCGAGCCCAACGGCTACCTGCACGTGGGCCACGCCAAAAGCATTTGCATCAACTTTGGCCTAGCCAAGGAATACGGCGGCGTGTGCCACCTGCGCTTTGACGACACCAACCCTGAAAAAGAAGACGCCGAATACGTCAACAGCATCGTCGACTCGGTGCGCTGGCTGGGCTTTGACTGGGCACAAATAGGCCAGGCCCCCAGCAGCGCAGCGCCCTACCAGGCCAGCGACTATTTCGACTTCATGTACCGGGCGGCCGAGTATTTGATAGAAGCCGGCCATGCCTATGTGGATGAGCAAACCCCCGAGCAAATTCGGCTCAACCGGGGCGACTTCGGCAAACCCGGCACCGACAGCCCGCACCGCGCGCAAACCCCCACGCACAACCTGGCCCGCTTTCGCGAAATGCGCGCCGGCCAGCACGAAGACGGCGCCATGGTGCTGCGCGCCAAGATCGACATGGCCAGCCCCAACATCAACATGCGCGACCCGGCCATCTACCGCATACGCCGCGCCACCCACCACCACACGGGCGATGCGTGGTGCATCTACCCCATGTACACCTTTGCGCACCCCATTGAGGATGCGCTGGAGCAGATAACCCACAGCTTCTGCACGCTCGAATTTGAAGACCAGCGCCCCTTCTACGACTGGCTGCTGCAGCGCCTGAGCGAACCCGCCGCCCTGCCGGATGTCCGCACTCTCAGCCCGTTGCTCAGCGCCCCGCCCCCGCGCCAGTACGAGTTCTCGCGCCTCAATCTCACCTACGTCATCACCAGCAAACGCAGGCTGGCCCAGCTGGTGGTCGACCACAAAGTCAACGGCTGGGACGACCCCCGCATGCCAACAATAGTCGGCCTGCGCCGGCGCGGCTACACGCCCGAGAGCCTGCGGCTGTTTGCCGAACGCATAGGCGTCACCAAAAGCGACAGCTGGATTGACTACTCCACGCTGGAAGGCTGCCTGCGCGAAGACCTGGAGCTCAAAGCCCACCGCGGCATGGCCGTGCTGAACCCCGTCAAACTGGTGCTCACCAATTGGGCTGACGTGTTTGGCAGCAATGACTATCTGGAGCCCTGCGAACAACCCGCCCTGCCCCGCAACGCCGTGCCCGAAGAAACCGAGATCCCGCCCGCCCGCCATTTCAAAATGGGCCACGAGGTGTGGATCGAACGCGAAGACTACGAAGAAGTGCCGCCCAAAGGCTACAAGCGCTTGTTCCCGGGCAATAAGGTGCGCTTGAAAGGCGGCTACGTCATCGAATGCACCGGCGCGAACAAGGATGCAGACGGCACCATCACCGAAGTGCTCGCCACCGTCATCCACGACACCAAAAGCGGCACCCCCGGCGCCGACAGCGTCAAAGCCAAAGCCGCGATCACCTGGGTGGGCGTGGCAGATGGTGTGCAAGCCGAAGTGCGCATGTACGACCGCTTGTTTCTTGACGCCCAGCCCGACGCAGGCGGCAAAGACTTTATTGAAAGCCTCAACCCGGACAGCTTGAAAGTCGTCACCGCCATCGTCGAGCCGTCATTGGCGGGCGCGAAGGCGGATGAAAAGTTTCAGTTTGAGCGGCACGGCTACTTTGTGGCGGACCGGGTGGACCACAAGGCAGGCAAGCCGGTGTTTAACTTTGCGGTGGGGTTGAAGGATAGTTGGGGAAAGTAAGCGGTGCCCACCCAGCCTGCACCTCGCGTAGTAGTGTTTGCCGGGCCCAATGGCGCTGGCAAATCCACCCATGCCGATGCCATTGTTGAAGGCCTCGGCATCGACACGTTTGTCAACGCCGACTACATCGCCAAGGGCTTGACTGGCCAACACCCTTAGAGGGTGGCGCTTGCAGCCGGTCGCATCATGCTGTCAAGGTTGAAAGACTTGGGCGACAGGCGCGAACACTTTGCTTTTGAATCCACTCTCTCCAGCCGCAGCTTCGCGCCATTTCTGCGCGGGCTCAAGGCCAACGGCTACCAAGTGTCGATCTACTACTTTTCACTCTCCAGCGCGAGCCTCGCCATTCGGCGCGTCAAGTTGCGTGTAGCGCTGGGCGGACATTTTGTGCCCGACGACATAGTGCGAAGACGCTTTAATCGAAGCATTGAAAATTTCTTTCACCTATACCGCCCGCTCGCCGATCACTGGACCCTATTTGACAATTCCCACAGCGGCAATGCAGAGTGGGTTGCCGAACAAACCGGTCCCACACTCAAAATACTCTTGGAGCCCACATGGCAAAAGATGCTGAAACTCAGCGCCCACTCTCGTTGAACCCCAAAGCGATGAAAGCCGCGCTCACCCGTTCCGCCGAACGGGCGCAGCGCTTGGCTGACGCATTTGGGAAAAAAGTGCCAGTGACGCAGCGCAAGCCACAAATAGATCAAAAGACAGCGCACTGAAGCACAAACCGGTACCGGTTCACAGTTCATCTGACTCAAAACCCATAACCATGACGAACCAACAACTGGGCGAACGCGACGCCAAGCGCAGTCTGGGTGCCGAGTTGCTGCAATCGGTGCGCGAAATGAAAGCCGGACAAAGCAAACTAGTGCGTCAGATTGACGTAGCCAAAGTGGTGACGGTCCGTGCTCTGCAACGCACAGAAAAAATCAGGTGCAAACCCACAGATTTTGCTCAGACCTAAATCGCCATTGCGCAGCAGTAGCCCAAGATGCTAAGGATGTCCTGAACAACTCGTAAAAAGCTGTGCTACCGGCGTTGTGGTTGCTGGGACAGCGACATGACCGTCTTGACGAGTCAATACTGGGCTTCACGCCCCCGGTGGAATGCTGTTTTTGCCGCATTTGCGGCGTTCCGCCTGTTTGCAGGCGCACTCATCCCTACGCAGCCATCAACTTATGACGAACCATCCACAGGTTTGACAGCGCAAACAGCGTCACGATCTGCGCAGTGTTCTTCGCCAAGCCCTTGTAGCGCACCCCCACGTAGCCAAACTGGCGCTTGATCACCCTGAACGGGTGCTCGACTTTGGCCCTCATGCTGGCTTTGATCTTCTCCACTTGGTCAATCAGCGCGTCAATCGGCTTGTTGTCCTTGTCGAGTTGCCTGCGATTGCCCGGTAGCATGGCTACATGCCAAGTGACGCCTTCCCTGGCATCCGGGCGTATGTGAGCGCCTTGATAGCCCGCATCACCAAAGACATCCGTTTCCTGCCCATGCAGCAAACTGTTTGCCTCTGCGGCGTCGGCCACGTTGCCCGACGTGCCGCGCACGGTGTGCACCAGTCCTGAGTCGGCGTCGACTCCAATGTGGGCCTTCATACCCGCATCCTTCAGGATGCCCT
>JBBSUJ010000024.1:0-38964 GCA_038235025.1 Burkholderiales bacterium | reverse complement strand
TAGGCAGCTCAGAAAAATCAAGATTGATGACAAGCTAGTAAGAGCGCGTTCACTGCCGAATAGGCAGCTCAGAAAATGAAGCACCAGAAAAAGGCGGTGCTTGTCCGGTTCACTGCCGAATAGGCAGCTCAGAAACGCTCAAGTCGCAATGGCGTGACGCCACCAATGTTCACTGCCGAATAGGCAGCTCAGAAAATTCCGCTCGGGCGATGGCGTCTCGCGCCATTGTTCACTGCCGAATAGGCAGCTCAGAAATATTTATGTGCGAATGGCGCGAGACGCCATCGGTTCACTGCCGAATAGGCAGCTCAGAAACAAAAAATCACGTCTTCAAAAGACGCTTCCATGTTCACTGCCGAATAGGCAGCTCAGAAATGCTCGGGCGTGTCCTCGCTCCAACTGTCCGTGTTCACTGCCGAATAGGCAGCTCAGAAAATGAGCCGCCGCGCAAGAAGCAGGCGTGACAAAGTTCACTGCCGAATAGGCAGCTCAGAAAGCGCAAGCCGAGACCGAAACTCCGCGCAGCACGTTCACTGCCGAATAGGCAGCTCAGAAATCACACCCAAACCGGGGTGCCCGCAGCCCCGCGTTCACTGCCGAATAGGCAGCTCAGAAAAGCCAGAGCGGTGTCGGTCAGCGGCGCGCGTTGTTCACTGCCGAATAGGCAGCTCAGAAATGAGCCCCTGAATCAGCGAGGTCGCCGTTGCAGTTCACTGCCGAATAGGCAGCTCAGAAACAGAAAACTTCGCGTTTTCCGTTCCCGTAGGTGTTCACTGCCGAATAGGCAGCTCAGAAAACTCACTTTATTATTCAAAGAATGCCGTCACGGTTCACTGCCGAATAGGCAGCTCAGAAAGCTGGAAAGACAAGGGAGGAGTGGGCGATTTGGTTCACTGCCGAATAGGCAGCTCAGAAATGCGACCAGGCTTGGCTTCGGCGTCGGCTTGAGTTCACTGCCGAATAGGCAGCTCAGAAAAATAAGTTTAGCGCCTTTCCACTTGCCTGTTCGTTCACTGCCGAATAGGCAGCTCAGAAATATCGAAGCGAAGATATTTCAAGAGCAAGTAAGTTCACTGCCGAATAGGCAGCTCAGAAAATCAGTCCAAGCACAGACGCCGAGGGTCTTTCGTTCACTGCCGAATAGGCAGCTCAGAAATCAAAGTGGGCTGCGGACGGTACAGCCTATAGGTTCACTGCCGAATAGGCAGCTCAGAAACCTACCGCAACACCAAAAAAATCAGCAATGGGGTTCACTGCCGAATAGGCAGCTCAGAAATAGCCGCTTTTATGCCAGCCTCAATACTCATGGTTCAGTGCCGAATAGGCAGCTCAGAAATACGACGGCGCGAACTTTCACAACACGGTCGCGTTCACTGCCGAATAGGCAGCTCAGAAAAACCAAGGAAAACTATGTCAACAGCTTGCATGGTTCACTGCCGAATAGGCAGCTCAGAAATGATGCAATGCAGCGCGTTGTGACTGAGCAGCGTTCACTGCCGAATAGGCAGCTCAGAAAGTAAGAGCCGCGTAGTGAAGCAAGAAAACGGCGTTCACTGCCGAATAGGCAGCTCAGAAAAGTCCCATCACCGTTGCCGTTGCCAGAGCCAGGTTCACTGCCGAATAGGCAGCTCAGAAAAGAAGATCGCCGCGGTCGTGTCTGGAGGATACGTTCACTGCCGAATAGGCAGCTCAGAAATCAAATTCAGACCTAACTCGACATTGGCATGTGTTCACTGCCGAATAGGCAGCTCAGAAAAAGTGGAGTGGGGAAGAGCTGATTGAAGAGTTGTTCACTGCCGAATAGGCAGCTCAGAAAATTCGGCTTCTATCCCTCTCGGATAGGCGTGCGTTCACTGCCGAATAGGCAGCTCAGAAATCATCCAAGTTCACGTAGGCCGTGCCTTGGTAGTTCACTGCCGAATAGGCAGCTCAGAAAAGTCGAACTACTTTGCTTGAATTTAGGATGGAGTTCACTGCCGAATAGGCAGCTCAGAAAAAATCGAGGAAGAGGGGCGCAGGCTGCTTCGCGTTCACTGCCGAATAGGCAGCTCAGAAAAACGTCGTCGGAGACGCCGGGTGGGTCGTCGAGTTCACTGCCGAATAGGCAGCTCAGAAAGTGATGTAGTCCCACGGCTGGATGGCTTTGCTGTTCACTGCCGAATAGGCAGCTCAGAAATTTACGAAAAACTGGACGTCAGTGATGTGCTCGTTCACTGCCGAATAGGCAGCTCAGAAAGACAAGGGCTTGTAAACAATCCAACGGAGTAAGTTCACTGCCGAATAGGCAGCTCAGAAAAGAGCCATCGCCGTAGCCATTCCCGTAGCCGTGTTCACTGCCGAATAGGCAGCTCAGAAAATCCATGAATGCCGGGCGAATAAATCTGTTTCGTTCACTGCCGAATAGGCAGCTCAGAAAAAAGCTCCATGCGATTCCGCGCGGCAGCATTCGTTCACTGCCGAATAGGCAGCTCAGAAATAGTCAGAGACGCGCACTCGCACGCTCCACTTGTTCACTGCCGAATAGGCAGCTCAGAAGATGTGATCCTGGGCGGCAGCATGTGAATAAAAGTTCACTGCCGAATAGGCAGCTCAGAAAAAGTGGGCGTCACCAGCCGCAGCGATGCGGTTGTTCACTGCCGAATAGGCAGCTCAGAAAGTTGAGCGAGGGGTAGTGCCTTCTTCACTGTCGTTCACTGCCGAATAGGCAGCTCAGAAAATCAAAGCAATCGGCGCCCGGTCACGCGGAGAATTCACTACTGCACAGGCAGTTCAGAAACCGCAGTTTTCAAGTAAGTTACGTGAGCTGTGTGTTTGTATCCGAACTGCCCAGGAGCATTGATGCGGCGGCGAAGAAAACGTATCGGCAACCTGCGGACCCCTGTGCGTTGCCATCAGAGCCATACCAACGCTAAGTCAAGCCGGCCGAAATTGCAGAGGGCTTACCGCTTGAACTTCAGATTGCAGCGCCTCGTTGAGTTCTGCAGTGCGCAGGTCTAAGCTTGTCTGCAAGTTCAACCAACTCTGCGCATCTCCCCCAAAAATCCGGCTGAGTCGGAGCGCCGTATCGGCGGTTACGCCGCTCCGCTCCAAAACGATGTCATTGATGCAGAACGCTGGCACCCGCATGTGCTTGGCCAAAGCGTTGACGCTGAGCTGCATGGGTTTTAAAAAGTCCTCGCGCAGAATTTCCCCGGGGTGAATCGGGCGCATTCCGTTTTTGATCACGTGTAACTCCTGCTTGCTTAACCCGAGGCGTGGGCGGTTGGAAAGCTGAAATTACGGCTTCCGTGGTAATCGACAATTTCCACATTTGTCGGGCCTTTGTCGGTCCGTACAAAGCAGACGTGCCACTCGTCGTTGATGCGGATGCTGTGCGGACCGCGGTGATTACCGAACGGCATCACGCGAGCGCCGCATCCAGCACCTGCACCCAATGCTTCACCGGCGTCTCGGTGCCGCTTTGCAAATGCGTGATGCAACCGATGTTGGCCGAGGTGATCACCGTGGGTTCCATCGCTTGCAAATTGCCCAGTTTGCGCTCGCGCAGTTGCTTGGACAGTTCGGGCTGCAGCACCGAATAGGTACCCGCCGATCCGCAGCACAGGTGTGATTCGTTCAGCGCCACGCGCACATCAAAGCCCAGCGTGCGCAGATGCGTTTCGACGCCGCCGCGCAGTTGCTGGCCGTGTTGCAAGGTGCAGGGTGGGTGGAAAGCCACCACGCCTTTTTGCGCGTTGACCAACTTGCCTTGCAGCGCGGCGGTGATGTCTGGCAGCAGTTCTGACAGGTCGCGGGTGAGGGCGCTGATGCGGGCGGCTTTTTCGGCATACGCCGGGTCGTGCTGCAAGTGGTGGCCGTATTCCTTGACGGTCACGCCGCAGCCCGAGGCGTTCATGACGATGCATTCCACTGCGCCGCTTTCCACATGTGGCCACCAGGCGTCGATGTTGGCGCGCATTTCTGCGCGGCCGCCGTCCTGGTCATTGAGGTGAAATTTGACGGCGCCACAGCAACCGGCTTTGGGGGCGATCAGGGTTTGGATGCCGGCGGCATCCAGTACCCGGGCGGTGGCGGTGTTGATGCCCGGCATCATGCTGGGTTGCACGCAGCCGACGAGCATGAGCACTTTGCGGGCGTGCTCACGCGTGGGCCAGGCGCCTGCATCTTCCTTGGGTGGCACCTTGGCTTGCAGGGCTTTGGGCATCAAGCCGCGAACGGCCTGGCCCATCTTCATGGCGGGGGCAAACAGGGGCGAAGGCAGGCCTTCTTTTAGCGCCCAGCGCATGGCGCGATCGGGCAGGGTGCGGGGTACTTTTTCGTCGACGATTTTGCGGCCGATGTCGATCAGGTTGCCGTACTGCACGCCGCTCGGGCAGGTGGTTTCGCAGTTGCGGCAGGTGAGGCACCGGTCCAGGTGCAGCTGTGTGGAGCGCGTGGGTTCTACGCCTTCCAGCACTTGCTTGATGAGGTAGATGCGGCCGCGCGGGCCGTCCAGCTCATCGCCCAGCAACTGGTAGGTGGGGCAGGTGGCGGTGCAGAAGCCGCAGTGCACGCATTTGCGCAGGATAGCTTCGGCTTCCTGGCCTTCTACCGTTCCAGCGAATTCGGGGGCGAGTTGTGTTTGCATGGGGCGTACCGGCTACGAGAAAACAGAGGGCGAAGGGCGGGCGAAGGGCGAGGGGTGCAGGACTAACAATTCGGGGCGGTCGGGGCGGTCAATGCGTGTGGCTTAGGGCCGGTGCGCGGGCCGTGGTGCTTGCCGCTTGCGCGCGCTGCGAAACGCCAAGTGCAGGCGCTTGCGGTCAAGCCAGAGCGGGGGCAGCGCCAATGCCACCAGCACCAGTGCCAGCGGAATCACGAAGACAAAGCCGACGTACTTGAAGCCCGCAGCGCCTGCCACCCCGCCCAGCAAGAACATGCCCAGCAAGCCTGCATACAAACGCAAACGCTGAGGGTCTGCGCGTACTTGCTGCTCGGGCGGCGTGTGCCTGGGGTTGCAATACGCCAGCTTGCCCAGCTCAATGCCCAAGTCGGTTACCACGCCAGTCATGTGGGTAGTGCGAATCACGGACGACGACATTTTGCTGACCGTGGCGTTCTGCAAGCCCATCATGAAGGACAGCAGCAGCACGGTGGCAGGCACGGCAAAGGGGGTGCGCCAATCAAGCGTGACCGCGCCGACTAGGCCAAACACCAGCATCAGCAGCGCTACCACCAGCAGCGGCAGTGCGTAGCGGCTGTGCAAGCGGCGTTGGCGTGACCAGTTCACCAATATGGCGGTGAGCGCCGCCCCGCTGATGAAGGCCAGCAGCGCTCCGATGGCGCTCAGCACCAGCACGGTGTTGCCCAGAACCAGGCTGTCGGCCAGCATGGAAACAAAGCCGGTCATGTGCGAGGTGTAAAGCCGCAAAACCAAAAAACCGCCCGCATTGATCGCGCCCGCGTTGAACGCCAGCAGCATGCCCAAGCGCCAGTTGTAGCTGCCTGTACGGTGCTGGTCGGTCAGGCGGCGAAGGTGGCGCACGGCAGCTTACCCGCCCAGGCTGCGCGTGGCGAAAACGCCGGCCGGATCAAACGCCTCACGCAACCGGGTATGAATAGTCTGCAAGGCCGGAGAAATAGTATAAAAAGTGCCTCCAGCGCTTATTCCACCTGAGCTGGCAGCTATGAATAGCGAAGCGCTTCCGCCTGCTTCCGTTGCCAGCCGTTGCAGTGCCGGGCCGTGCTCCGCGGCGGCTTGCACCCAGCGCAGGCCGCCGTGCCATTCGATAAGCGGCGCGGGCACACCGGCAGGCAGTGCCAGCACCGGCGCGCTTTGCGGCACCGACAAACGCCACAGCGCGTGCTGCGGCGCGCGGTTCGTAAACCAGGGCAGTTGCTGCTCGCGGCAGGCCCGCCAATCGGCCGCTACCTCAGCGTTCACCTTGCGCTCGCCGCCCATGCTGCGGCACGCGGCTTCCACTGCGGCCACTGCGCCGCGCAAGCGCACGGTGAGCGTGCCGTGGCCTTTGTGCTCTACCCAGCTACTGGCGTTGAGTGGCAACGGCTGGCCGCCCCAGACGTTGAGCTGATCCAGCGCTTGGGCTTGGGTGCATTCAAATTGCAGCGTGGCCTCGGCCGGGGCTATGGGCAGCACTTTGAGGCTGATGTCGGTCAACACGCCCAGCGTGCCCCAACTGCCGGCCATCAGGCGGGACACGTCGTAGCCCGCCACGTTCTTCATCACCTGCCCGCCGAACACCAGCGCTTCGCCCTGGCCGTTGATTAGCGATGCGCCCAGCATGAAGTCGCGCACCGCCCCTACGCTGGCGCGGGCCGGGCCCGACAGGCCTGCGGCCACCATGCCGCCTAGGGTGGCGTTGGGGCCTAGGTGCGGCGGCTCAAAGGGCAGGCATTGGCGCTGCTCGGCGAGCGTGGCTTCCAGCTCGGCCAGTGGCGTGCCTGCGCGCGCGGTGATGACCAGTTCGCTGGGCTCGTAGCTGGTGATGCCGGTGTGGGCGCGGGTATCGAGCGGCGCTGCTTCGGCCACAGAAGGCGCATGGGCAGGGCCGCCGGCCAGCGCATCTTTGCTGCCACCGCCGCGTATGCGCAGCTGCGTGCCGTCAGCGCGGGCTGCGCGAATGCGATCAATGAGAGGGGTAAGAGCGCTTTGCATGCGTTGGATCGTACGCGCGGCGCTTAGCAAGAGGCGTGAATTTTCTGCACGGGGGGCGTGAGCGGAGCGGTGGTTGTCAGAAACGGGTCCACCCGAACCAGAGGGGTGGTTTGCTGCAGCGCCCTTGCGAGGAGTGTTGTAGCGCGTTTTTTTCAGGGTGCGTCTGCGAGGGTGTCTCTGCGAGGGCGCACGGCGTGCTTTGTCGTCACTACCCGCAGCTGCGGGTACCTATTGATAAATTTCTGTAGCTTTTTTAGCTGGCGCTAGCCCCCTTGGGCCGCCTTACATAGTTAAAGCAGGGCGGTTTTTTGTGGTGGCTTGCGTGCAGTTTTTGAACTGGACTTCACTGCGCGTTGGGGCTTGGGCGGCTTGCGCAAAAACGCCAGCAAGCGCCGCTCAGCGCCGCTGAGCCCGCGCGGCGTGGCGGCACCGCCAATGCGGTTCCAAATGCGCTGCATGTCCGGCCCGGCGTCGGACGATAGGCGGCTGCCCAAGTCCAGCACGGCCGGATGCACGTACGACTTTTTGCACACGGCGGGCGTGTTGCCGAGCTGCTTGGCAACTTCCACCAGGATGCTTTTGGCCGTGACCATTTGCCGCTCGGTGCCGGGCGGCTGGTGGGCGGCAAGCCGGGTGAGCTCCAGCGCCTGTGTGGTGCCGTGCCAGGTGCGAAAGTCTTTGGCGGTGAAGTGCGTGTCGGTGCCGGGTGCGGCGCTGTCACTGCCGGGTTTGCGCCGGGGCGCGGCGATCTCGCTTAGGTAGGCGTTTACGTCGGTCGAGCTGATGCGGTGGCGCGCGCCGTCGGCGTCTTCATACTGAAACAGTTCCTGGCCCGGCAATTGTTGGCATTGGCGCACCACGCGGGCAATGCGCGGGTCGTCCAGTGCGGCTTTTTGCTCTACGCCGCTCTTGCCGCGAAAGCGCAGCGTGATGGTGCTGCCGCGCACACCCGCGTGCCGGTTTTTCAGCGTGGTTAGCCCGTAGGAATGGTTGGTGGCGGCGTATTCCTCGTTGCCTACGCGGATGTAGGTGGTGTCCAGCAGCCGCACCAAAGCTGCCAGCACCACGGTACGTGCCAGCGGTTGGCCGCGCTTGGGTTTGAGGTCCTGCGCCACGCGGCTACGCATGCTGGGCAAGGCGTGGCCAAAGGCGCGCATGCGCTCGAACTTGCTTTCGTCGCGCACGCGCCGCCATTCGGCGTGGTAGCGGTACTGCAGGCGGCCGCGTGCATCGCGCCCGGTGGCTTGCAGGTGGCCGTTGGGCAGGGGGCAAATCCACACGTCCTCATAAGCGGGCGGAATGGCTAGCTGGTCAATACGTTGAATGTCGGCAGCATCGGTCAGGGCTTTTCCATCCACGCGCTGATAGCTGAACGTTGTGCCTTTGCGCAGCCGGCTCAGACCCGGCATAGCGCGGTCTACGTACACCAGGCCGCCCGGAAGGCGCTTGCCGGGGGTGTGTTCCCCGGTGTCCTTGGCTGCTGAAGCCGGTGGCAGTAAGACCGAAGCCGATGGGTGGCCAGCCGGCGGCTTGGCAGTCGAAGATGCAAGGAGGGAACGGGGCATGAAGGGCTGCGGGGCTGCAGGATGAAAGAGAGGCCATCACACCCCATGCGCCGGCCGCGCCCTGTAGGCAGGCACCCGCAAGCGTGGTGGGTGCCTGCCGTGCGAATCGTCCGTACCGCACCATGAGGCGTCACCAGACACAAAAAGTCAGCACAAAAAGTGGCTATAGCGCTTATGCAGAAAGGCCAAATAGCTCACTTTTCAGGAGTGAAAGCGGAGGCGCACAGCGTGGAATGGCTTCGAGACTTCGCTCAGGGTGCCCAGTAATGCTCGATCGGGTTGCGCAAACTGATCGCGCGGTATTTGCGCTTGTCGTTGTTGGAATTGCGCGCTGCGGTGCCGCCGTCTTTGGCGCCGCGTGCGTCGGCAGTTTCGTCGATCACAAAAGTGTGGCGGTGGCCGCCTTTCTTTACGAAATCGCCGTCAAAAAATTCTGCCTGCTGTTGCTGCGGTTTAAGCAGCAGGCTGGTGAGCGGATTGGCTGGGTCAAACGAAAAATCTTGCCCTTCGCTTTGCACGATGCCGTTTGCAGCGCCGGCGTCTAAGCCAATCTGGCGCACTACATATTGCCCGCCTAAACCGTTGGCTCCACCCACAAAGTTCCACCACGGCACCATACCAACAAAGCTTGATGCAGTGCCTGTCGTGCCGAAATAAGCCAGGCGGTTAGGCGCGGTTCCAGAGCCGGCGTGGCCGGTGGAAAAAGGCAGCAACTGGCCGGCACGCACCGTCAATACCGGAGGCGATGCGGCCCAGGTGTTGGTGATCAAAGACAAGTGCTTTTGCTGCTGGCCCCCCGTGATCAGATAGCCAAACAGCCGCGACACAAACCCGGTGCCGGCTTGGCGGGTAAAGGTGGTGGTGGTTTTGCGGTAGGTGTCCCGGTCGAGATCCAGCGAGGTGGTGGTGTTTAGCGTGGGGTCCATGCCGCGAAATGCGTGCTCGACCGGGTTGGTCCAGCCGCTGTCGGTCTTGACGCTGACGAGCTGGTTGGGGTCGGCACCGGCTGCCAGAAACGGCCTTAGTGCGGCATGCAGCCAGCCTCTGCGCTCAGCGGCGTCGCCGGAGCTGCGCGCGCTTGGAGTGCCGTCCGCCTGCAGTCCCGTTCGATAGGTGCGCCATGCCGCCGGGTTCGAGAACTGGCGCAGCACCACGCTGCGCGCCAGCGAATCGTCGGCCTGGTGCACGGCAAACTTTTCAGTGGTGTTGTCCTGTGGCTCCCACACGGTGCGTTCCCATGCGGCAAAGCGGCTGGCGTTTTGCACTTGCTGGCGTAGCTCTCCGTAACGCCACAGGTGCTGCGCGCCAGTGAGCATGAGGCCAACCACCAGCATGCCGATCAGCGTTTCGGTCATGGCCTGGCCGCGTTGATGGGCGCGCAGGCGCTGCACGAGCGGTTTAATTCGCGGCATTGGCAATTCCGTCCAGGGCGTTCAGGCCGAGCTTGTCGACGTAACTAAGGCTTTCGCTGCGCACCTGCCAATACGGCAACAGGAGCGATGCATTGGTGACCCGCTTGTAGCGAGTGAGCCACTGGTCTGCGGGCTGGCGAAAGAAGATGCGGGCCTTGCCAATGGAGCGCAAGCCGCCGCGCGATTCCTCATAGTCCGGTAGGCCCATGAGCGCGCCGCCGCGTCCGGTCTGCGCTGCGGTTCGCGTGCTGCCAACCTTTTTGATCAGCGGCAGGTAGACGATGGGCCCAAGGTTGTAGCGACGCGGGTCGTAGTCCTTGGGGTTTTCGTCGGTGTAGACCAGGTCGTCCCGCTTGCCTTCCGGACGGCTTTGCACCGGGTCGGTCACATTCACATCCCAGAAGTACGGGGGCAGGCCGTCGGCCAATATATTGAAGGCGCGGTTGGTGGCTTCGCTGCGCGGACGCTCGACGCCGTCTGAGATGCGCAGGCGCATCAGGTCGATCAAGGCGTCAACGTCGATGAAGGCACCCAGCGCAACGCGCAGGCCCAAGCGTGCCCAGAAGCCCGGCCCGCCATCGCGTCCGCCGCTGCTGGGGCCGCTGGCGGCGGCGGAGCGCACGATGCTGGCGGGGTCTATGCGGAACTGCGCCGGGTTGAGCCGCTGGGCCAGACCGGTCAGGGAAATGTTTCGCGCGCTGTTCATCCATGCCGAACTTGTCAGCGACTCGCCGGCGGTTCGCAGGCCTGCGGCATTGATCTGGCCTGCAGTGGCCTCGTTGACGCCGCTTGAGACGCCCGGCGGCAGAGGGTTGATCAGGCCCGAAGCGACGGCCACCTGCGGCGCGCGGCCGGCGGAACCCTCCAGCTGGGCTTGAAAATCACCTGCTGCAGCGCCCAGGCTGGCCGTGAGGGCACCGGTGGCGTTGGCCGCAGTGCGGTCATTCTGATAGCGCGAGCTCAGGGTTTTTTGCGCCGTCTTTCTCAGCTTGCCGGCCCACATACCTTTTTTCTCGAGATCGGTAGTGGAGCCCGTGGCCAGAACCGCGCAGTTGCCCGAGGTGCGGGAGTTGGTGCTGATGGCGTAGTGATCCCAGTTGCCAGGGCGCAGGTACTCCACGCAGTCGGGCACCTTGGGCTCAAGGTTTCCCATGTATTCGTCGGGGCCTTTGAACAGCCGGTTGCCGTGCAGCAGCTCTTCATATTTGCGTACGGCTTCGGGCAGGCGTTGCTGAGACTCGCCGCGCTCGGTGAACGACATCACGGCACCGCCCGCCAGCGGAATGCGGGTACCGATGACGGGCAGTTTGAAGGCCATGGCGTCAACGGAAAGCCAGGCCATCTTGCCGTCCTTGAGCTGCACCAGTTCGCTGCCGCCCTGGCGCTGGAACAGGCACATGATGGGGTTGACGATGACGCTCAGAACGGAGGCAAAACTGTCTACCGCGCGCGCAGCGGTGTCGAACCCGCCGCCCAACCCCGCCGATGGTGCGAACGCGCCGCTGGTGCCGCTGGTGAGCGCATTGGCTGGCGAGTCGCAACCGGTAGCGATGAACAGCCCGACCGCGTTGGGCATGAGATTTCGCCCGCCCAGGAACTCCGGCGTTACGGCATGGCGGTTCACCTCGGTCAGGTAGTTCAGGTACTCGTCTTTGGCCGCTTCCGCGGTGCCCAGGGTGCGGCGGGACTTGCGTACTTTGGGTTGGAACTGGCTGGCAAACATGCCAACGGTGATGGCAGGGCCAAAAACCGAGCCATGCAGCGCCCAGTCGACATCGGCATCGGGCGCGTTGTCTTTTGCCACCTTGATCATGTTGGGTTCGAACCCGCCCAGGCTTTCGGCCATATGCAGCTGCTGCGACAACCACATGGCCTGGTTGCTCATGCCTACGGCGGCGGTGCCCGTGGTCTGTAGCACTTCGGCCATCACCTGTACCGGGTAGACCACTTTGCCGCCCCAGAAGTCGGCAAACTTTGCGGCTGCGTTGCTGATGCCGGCTGCCACGCCGCCCACATACGGAATCCAGCGGGTTAGGCCGGCCACCATGCGCCACATGGTTTCGGAATTTTTCCAATACCACTGCGACATCGACAACGTGGAGCGGACTGCGGTCATCTGCCCGATCAGCGCGTTGTTGGCCAAAATGGCGCGGTTGGTGTACGCGGTGTAGTTCAGCCCCTGCGCCAGAACCGATGCGCCGCTGTAAGCCGCGGCGTCGGCGGCGTCCACCAGATCGCGCTTGTCGGCAGAGATTTGAATGGTGTTGAAGATGGAAAACAGCGCTGCACCGAGGATGGCGCAGAACGCCAGCACCACAATGAGAGCCTGGCCGCGCAGGCGTGCCGCAAGACGTATGCGCTGGTGCGGGGCGACGGGCCGGCAAGCCGTGGCCCAGTTGTCGCTGATACCGCGGGGCGAGGCGGCGCGCGTGGCCGGCAACTGCGCATGGGTGCGGGTGTGCCCGGGCGCGCGCTGCGCCCCTTCGCCTGAACAGCGCAGTTGCCCATGTTCATCGTGATGTTCGGGGCTACGAGCTAACTCGGCTTGGTGCGGCATGCGGAAAATCGTTCGCACATGCCGTGCAGGGTGTTTGTCAAGACTGTTGGGGTTGGCTTGCATTACGTGCAAGGCTAAGAAGGCGATGTGACAGGCGCGTGAAGGCGATTGGAAAAACGTGCTGCCTACACGCGGCGCTCGCCCCTGTGGCCCGTGTTGCCCGTGTTCGCGTCCCCTTCTGCCCACTGTGTTTGCGGTGCGCGCGTGCCGCCCTGCCAACACCTGGGGACGTTCTGCCCAACTCCCTGCGGGTCTGTGAGTGCGCGGGCTTGGGCACACCGAACCTGCGGCAAGGCAAAGCGCTTCATGAGACGCTGCTTATGGAGCAGGCTTGCGCGTTCACCTACCCCGGTTCAAACCACCGGGCCAGAGAGCGGCAGTCTTGGATGACCGCTACAACTTTTATCGGCCACAGCAGGGGCTACACCCCCGCCACTCCCCGCCACACTCGGCCACACTCGGCCACTTTGCATCGTCCGCCCATCATTTGCCCGCGCTTTGAGGGGAACAACGTGCTGAGAAATTACAGCAAGGGAAATGGCGCGGAAGGAGGCAGCGCTAGCAGGGCTGTGTTGATGGCGGCCTCGTCCAGCGTTTCAAAGCAGCGGTTGTGCTGCGCTGTGAGGGGCCCGCCGCCAGGCACCGGCACACCTCCCTCCAGCCCCATGGCCTTGAATTTCCACACGCCGCCTATCCATTTGAGATGGCCTGCGGGGATATCGCCCGGCAGGCGTACGGCCACCACGCCTTCATTGACTGGGTGCAGACTTAGGCGCATGGCTGGCGTTGAAGGGACCGGTTATCGCTAAAAAGAGCGTGCGCACAAGCCCACAGGCGCTGCGCTGGTGCGCCATGAATCCAAGTAAAAATATGCATGAAAATGGCCTCTAGCGCTTGCTGGTAAATCGTGAGTAGCTATCAAATTAGGTTTAAATAGCCCAGCCGGCTTCCGGGTGGCTCCAGGCGGGTAGCCGGTGCGGTTCCCGAAACGGATGGACCGCCAAACCCGGCACTTGCACCGGCGTATCCAGCACCAGCACGCGGCCGGCGAGGGAGGTGCGCGCCAGTTCGCTGGCGGGCCGCCCGTGGCGCGCGGTGGTCACAAACAGGGTGCGCCCCTCGGCCCCGCCCAAGCACACCATGGTGGGGCACACCACGGGTAGCACGATTTCTCGCAGCAGTGCGCCCGCGGGCGAGAGCTGCACCACCCGGCCGCCTTCGTACAGAGCGCACCAGTAGTTGCCATTTGTGTCCACGGCCGCACCGTCGGGTCGCCCGCCGTAAGAAACGTCACTGCCCGGTTGCCAGCCTAGGGGTTTGGGCGCAAACGCGTGCAGCGCGCGCGGTGCGCCGGGTTCGCCGGTTTGGGCGTTCCAGTCGCGCTGTTCAATGCGGTGGGTGGGTGTGTCGGCGCTGTAGAGCGTGCGCTGGTCGGGCGACCAGGCCAGGCCATTGAGCGTGCCGGCATTGCCCCACATTTTACGGACGGCCGCGGGCTGCGGCGAGCCGTTGCCATCGTTTCCGCGGCTGCTTGCGGGCAGTGCATCAATGCAGTACATCGCGGCCGTGGTGCCGCCTTGCTCATCGCGCGTACCCACCCACAGACGCCCCTGCGGGTCGCACTTGCCGTCGTTGGCGCGCTGCGTGTGCGGGTCATAGGGCAAGCGGGCGATGCAGGTCAGCGCGCCGCCCCAATGCGAAGCGCGGTAAATTCCGCTGCGAAGGGTCAGCACCCAGCCGCTTGCCACGCCATCGGTTTCGGCGGGGGCCATGCAGCCCGGTTCGCCTGGAAGTGGCCAGCGCTCGGTGTGGCCGGTTGCCGGGTTGGCGCGAAGCGCTGCGCGGCCCACGATATCCACCCAATAAAGACGCTGGTCTTGCGGCTGCCAGAACGGCGATTCGCCCAGATCGCACATCTCGCTTCCCAATGCTTTCCATGCCGCCATGGCGCGCCCTTTCTGTGTGGTTGACAACTTTAGGATGGTCCGCATAACCCTCGCGGGTATGTAGATGGGGGAAAGGCCGCGCGACATTTTTGGCGAGCAAAGCGGCACTGTGGGCCGCACCGCCCAGGCCGCGCCATCATGGTGCGCAGGAGTTGCGCAGGACCTTTTCGATTCCCGCATTATTGGTGGCGCGGCCTGGGCGCGCGCGTAGGCGGATGCACCATGAAAGGGAATGCGGTGCGGCCCGTTGCGGTGCGAAAGCGCAAAAAACGCAAAACGCAAAGGACGCCTTATCGACAAAAAAAGGCCCACCGATTCCGGCGGGCCTTTTGGCAGGGAATGCTCGCTGCGGGTTTTAGCGGCTGTAGGCCGTCTCGCCGTGGGAGGTGATGTCCAGGCCTTCGCGCTCGGCTTCCTCTGGCACACGCAGGCCCACCAGCAGGTCGGCGATTTTGTAGCTGATGCAAGCCACCACGCCGGACCAGACCAAGGTAATCAACACGCTCTTGCACTGGATCCAGACCTGTGCGCCCATGGCATAGGTGTCGGGGGTGAAGCCACCGGTACCGCCCAAGCTTTGCGACGCAAACACACCGGTCAGGATGGCACCCACAATGCCACCTACGCCGTGCACGCCGAACACGTCAAACGCGTCGTCCGCCCCCAGCATGCGTTTGAGACCGCCCACACCCCACAGGCACACCAAGCCCGCGATCAGGCCGATGACGATGGAGCCCATCGGCCCCACAAAACCGGCAGCTGGCGTTACCGCCACCAGGCCAGCGACGGCACCAGACGCTGCGCCTAGCATGGAGGCCTTGCCCTTGTGCAGCGTTTCACCTGCCAACCAAGCCAGCGTGGCAGCCGCGGTGGCCAGCGTAGTGTTGATGAACGCCAGGCCGGCTGAGCCGTTGGCAGCCCCAGCGGAGCCGGCGTTGAAGCCGAACCAGCCCACCCACAGCAGCGATGCACCCACCATCGTCAGCGTGAGGCTGTGCGGCGTCATGGATTCCTTGCCAAAGCCAATGCGCTTGCCGACCATGTACGCGCCCACCAAGCCGGCGATACCGGCGTTGATGTGCACCACCGTGCCGCCGGCAAAGTCCAGCGCGCCATCCTTGCCCAGCAGACCACCGCCCCACACCATGTGCGCCATGGGGATGTAGCTGAAGGTGAACCACAGCACCGCAAAGATCAACACGGCCGAGAAGCGCATGCGCTCGGCAAAAGAGCCCACGATGAGCGCCACGGTAATGGCCGCAAAGGTCGACTGGAACGCTACGAACACGTATTCCGGAATGGTTGGCAACAGGCCCGAGAGTGTGTCCGGTGCGATGCCCTTGAGGAACAGCTTGTCGAAGCCGCCATAAAAATTACCCTCGCCGCTAAACGCCAGGCTGTAGCCGTACAGCGCCCAGAGGACGGTGATCAGTGCAAAGATCACAAACACCTGCACCAGCACCGACAGCATGTTTTTGGAGCGCCCGAGGCCGCCGTAAAACAGAGCCAGGCCGGGGATGATCATCAGGATCACGAGCAGCGTGGAGGTCAACATCCAGGCGGTGTCGCCGCTGTTGAGCGTAGGCGCTGCGGCAGGGGCAGCGGCAGGCGCTGCTGTGGTCAGGGCCATTGTTGGTTCAGCGGCTGCAAGGGGAGCGGTGTCGGGCGACGGCGCAGCCGTAGGGGCAGTGGACGGTGCATCGGCCTGCAAAGCGGTAGTGGAGGGTTCGGTCACTGGCGTTTGCGCCTGTGCCAGCGGGCCCAGGGAGAGCGCGCCGAGGCCCAGTAGCAGGGAGGCAATGAGTTTTTTCATGGCAATGTTCTTTGAAGGAGGGAGGGCAGCAGCGGAAGTGGCGACGGGCGGAGGAGGGCCAACGCCTCAGATCGCTTCCTGGCCGGTTTCGCCGGTGCGAATCCGCACCACTTGTTCCAGCGCGGCGACAAAAATCTTGCCGTCGCCGATTTTTCCGGTGCGAGCGGCACCTTCGATGGCCTCAATAACCCGCTCCACCAGGTCATCTGACACGGCGGCCTCGACCTTGACCTTGGGCAGAAAATCGACCACGTATTCCGCGCCGCGGTACAGCTCGGTGTGCCCTTTCTGGCGGCCAAAGCCTTTCACTTCCGTGACCGTGATGCCTTGCACGCCGATGTCGGACAGCGCTTCACGCACCTCGTCTAGCTTGAAGGGTTTGATGATGGCGGTAACCATTTTCATGGGGTTGTTTCCTCTCTCGATGATGTGCAGATGTGCAGATATGGCGAAAGCGCTTCGGGCGCTCAGAGCGCTTTCGCAAGCGTGATGAGCAAGCGCGGCTTGTTGATGTCGCCGTAAAAGGACTTGCGGGTGCCGCCCGCCACCGCCGCGTTGAGGTTCAGGCCGCTGCCAAAGTCGTACGCGCCGCCAACGCTGTAATCCGCGTAATTCGGCACGCCGGTGTCCTTGATGTCGCTGGAAAAACGGGTGAATCCGACCATGGCTTTCAGCATGATCTTGGGGGCTACTTCCTGAGCAAACCCGAAGCTCAGGTAGCCAGTGTTGCGTCCGTTCAAGCCGGATCCCGCGCGCGATCCGGCGAATGCGAAGTAGTCTTCGGACACAGTGTGCGAATACTTGGCCGTCAATGGGCCGTAGGTGCCTGCCGCGTACAGCTCGGTGGTGTTGCCGCTGGCGTTGCCGGGGTAGGCGTAGGTCAGTGCACCAAAGTCCGCATCCAGCAGGCCCAGCTTGGTTTTGTAGCCGCCGTAGAAGTCCATCTCAATAGAGTTGCCCGGCAGCCAGTTCACGCTGGAGTTCCAGTTGCCCACATACCAGCCGGTCTCGCCAAAAGCGTAATCAAAGCCTCCCTGAATGGCTGGCTTAACGGCTTTGGACTTGTGCGAATCTTGATCCTGACCGCGAAACTTGTAGTTCGTTGTGAGGGCAATGTTGCCGCTCAGCTGGGCACTGGCGATCATCGGCAGCGTGGCGGCAAATGCGACTAGCAGGGTCTTGAGGGAAATGTGGGTCATGAAAATCTCCGGGGTGCGCAAGGTTGTTGGTAATGCCGTGGTCAATGCTGTGGGGGAATGCTCTGGCTAGAGCAGCTAAGCAGGGAGCGTGCCAAGCCCGCATTTCCTGTGGCATGCTTCGCCGCAACATGGCGTAACGCCTGCTCACAACCCTTAAGGCGAGGGCGCGCTGGCAGTCGCCGCTGCACCTTTTTGGGGAGAAACTGGCTTATGAGTCTTGCTTTGGTGCAAAGCCGCGCGCTATTGGGCTTGCGCGCGCCGCAGGTCACCGTGGAGGTGCATCTCGCCAACGGGCTTCCCAGCTTTACGTTGGTGGGTTTGGCGGACGTGGAGGTCAAAGAGGCGCGCGAGCGGGTGCGCTCGGCGCTGCAGAACGCGGGGCTGGAGTTCCCGCACAACAAACGCATCACGGTGAACCTGGCGCCAGCAGATCTGCCCAAAGATTCGGGGCGGTTTGACCTGCCAATTGCGCTGGGTATTCTGGCGGCCAGCGGGCAAATTGATTCGGCGCGCCTGGCAGGCTGGGAGTTTGCGGGCGAGCTGTCGCTGTCGGGCGAACTGCGTGCGGTGCGCGGGGCGCTGGCGACCAGCCTGGCGCTGCATGGGCAAACCGAGGCCAAGCTGGTGCTACCGCCCGGCAGCGCCGAAGAAGCGGCCTTGGTACCGGGTGCGGCCGTGTGGCGTGCGCGGCATTTGCTGGATGTGGTGCGCGCCTTTCTACCGGGCCCTGCTGCGGAGCAAAACGACGAGCCGCCTGGCGACGGCTGGCAGCGGCTAGAAGCTTCGCCGCGCGTAGGCACGCCGCATTACGCAGACTTGGCCGATGTCAAAGGCCAGGCCGTGGCCCGCCGTGCGCTGGAAATTGCTGCCGCCGGTGGCCACAGCTTGCTGTTGATGGGCCCGCCGGGTTCGGGCAAATCCATGTTGGCGCAACGCTTTGCCGGGGTGCTGCCGGAGATGACGGTGCAGGAAGCGCTGGAGAGTGCCGCCGTGGCCAGCTTGGCCGGCCGCTTTGCGCTGGAGCGCTGGGCGCAGCGCCCCACCTGTAGCCCGCACCACACCGCCAGTGCGGTGGCGCTGGTGGGTGGTGGATCGCCGCCGAGGCCAGGTGAAATTTCGCTCGCACACCACGGCGTGCTGTTTTTAGACGAGCTGCCTGAGTTCCCGCGCGCAGCGCTTGAGGCGCTGCGAGAGCCGCTTGAAACGGGCCAGATCACCATTGCCCGTGCGGCGCAGCGCGCCGACTTTCCGGCGCGCTTTCAGCTCATCGCCGCGATGAACCCATGCCCCTGCGGTTTTTTGGGCGCGTCGTCGGCTCCTGGCAGTACGCAACGCGCTTGTCGCTGCTCGCCAGAGCAGGTGTCGCGCTACCAAGCGCGTCTGTCTGGCCCCTTGCTGGACCGCATTGACCTGCATGTGGAAGTGCCGGCCTTGCCCGCAACAGAACTGCTGGGTGCACCACCGGGCGAGGCCAGTGCTGCCGTGCGCGAACGGGTGGCTATTGCGCGCCAACGTGCGGTAGCGCGTCAAGGTTGCGCCAACCAGGCCCTGCAGGGCCAGCAAATCGACGAGCAGATTGCGCTGGATCCCGCAGCGTCCAAGTTTTTGCAAACGGCTGCAGCCCGCTTGGGCTGGTCGGCCCGCGCTACGCACCGGGCACTGAAAGTAGCGCGCACCATTGCTGACTTGGCAGGAGCCGAGACCACACAGGTGGCCCATGTGGCCGAGGCCATGCAGTACCGGCGGGTGCTGCGCAGCTAGTGAGCCTGAGCGGTTTTGGCGGTTTCTGTGGGTTGCGGTGGCGTGTGGTCGCGTCGTGTCTTGTCTTGAAGCAGCGAATGGCCCCGTCGGCAGGCTCGGAAGGACTCGTGGCAATGTCTAAGCGATGCTTGAGTGACGTTTGAGCGCCGTTTGAGCAGCGCCATCCCCACGCTTAATCGGCCCATGACCGGGCAACGCGCCGTGTCTTTGGCGCGGCGGTAGGCTTGCCGCTTCCTGATTTTTCAGCCGATCTCTGTGCCCCCATCTTTTTCTTCTCCCGCTGGTGGTTCTGTCGAGCCCGGCGATCCGGGTGGTCCTGAGGGTGCTGGTGACGGCGACGTGGCCAATGTGCACATTACCCTGAGCAAATTTCAGTCTCGCCGGCTTCGTGACATCTACCGGTCGGCAGGGTGGCCCAGCCACGATGCGGTGGAAATTGACTTGCTGGTCGCCGGTTTGATCCAGCACGTGGACGATGGCGCAGGCCGGTTGCTGCTGCGCCTGACCGAGGCGGGCATTGCCGGGCTGGCCGAAACACTTCAAAAGAACCGCGCGGCTTACGGCGCACACACGGCGCTAGAAGGGCGCGTCGCGCTGGAGATGCAGCGGGCCGGGCGCATCGTTTGGCGGGGGTTAAGTTTGCGGGCGCAAGTGGCTGCGGCTGGCGCATCTGCGTCGCGCGGCGTCGCAACCGCAACCGCACAGGAATGGCTGCTCGGCGACCTTTTGGACAGTGACGGCTGGAGCGTTGCAGGCGCTGAATCTCCGGCAGAGGCGCGGCGCTGGTGCATGGCCAAACCAGATGTTTTTTCTATCCGCAATACATCGGTTGCCACCTATGTGCATCCCATCGTGCACGAGGTGAAAGTAAGGCGCGCCGACCTGCTCGGGGACCTCAAAAAACCCGAGAAACGCGCTGCTTATCTCGACATGTCCAGCGAGTGTTGGTACGTGCTGGGCCGCGATGGACGCGGTCGCTGCATTGCCGACCCGTCGGAAATACCGCTGGAGTGCGGCGTACTAGTGGACGGCAGCGGCCCGTTGCAAGTGGCGCGGCCTGCACCGCGGCGGGCGATGGTGTTGCCGTTTGCGGTGTGGATGGCACTGGCCAAAGCGACGCCCATGCCGCTACAAGAGGACGATGCGCAAACACACTTGGTGCCTTTTGCGCCCTGACGCTCTGCATGTTTTGACCCCTCCCACGGTGCGAGACGGGCCAAGACGTTGAACGCCAACGCGACCTGTAGCGTTGCCGCAAACCTTGGGTGTGAACACAACCAAAAAAAGGGGGCCGAAGCTCCCTTTTTATAAAAACGCAAGTGACCAAGTGACCAAGTGACCAAGCGCTCAGCCCGCCTGGGCATCACGCGTTTTTGTGGCTTCGTTGGCCAGCATTAACGTGCTGCTCATGTGTACCGCCTTGCGTACCGTCGCGTTGTGCCTGCTGGCTGCCGGAGCCGGTACTTTGCTCCTGCTGGCGCGAGCCCGGTGCACTGTTGTCGGTGTGCTGGTTGTGGCCTTCTGGGTTGTGGTTGCTGTCTTGTTGTTTCGATGTCACGAAATGCTTTCTTTAAAAGTGAGTAAGAGCGAACAAAAACTGCGGCACGGCCCTCTTCAAGTGAATCGAATACTGCGGCTGGTCGTTCGTCGGCTCACTTTAGGACTGCGAATGTCAGTACAAGCGTAGGAGGAAGCTCACCCGCCTGTCGGCATTTGGAGAGCCTGCAAGCTGTCGCAATTGCAATGGCTTGACACGCCTGTAACCAGCAATGGAATCGACGCACCAGGCCGGTGACCGTGCGCACTGGCATGATGAGCGGTTTTGCCGCACACGCCGAACGCCATGACCGACACCGTCAGCTCCGAATCTCTCTCGCAGACTACTGCCTCCGATGCGCTCGCCCCAATGTCGGCGGATCCCTCCGCCCCATCGAGCGTCGCCCATACGCCTGTGCTGCCACCTGCCGGCGAGACGCCCGCTGAAGGTGCGCCAGCGGCCGAAACAGCGCCAAGCGGCGAGCGCGCCCGCGGGGGACGACAAGTTCGCCAAAACTCCCAAAACTCCCAAAACTCCCAAAACTCCCAAAACTCCCAAAACCGCCACAGGGCAAATGCAGACGCCGGTGCCGCACTGCGTCGCACGGCTCGACCTGTTCCGCCAGCGCTGGAGCAACTCGCGCAGCTGTACCCGCCGTTGTTCGGTGCGGTATTCAGGCCGATGAAACGGGGCATTTTTCAGGAGCTAATGGCTGCGCACCCAGAGCTTTTCGAGAAAGATGCGCTCAAACAGGCACTGGCTATCCACACGCGTTCTACGCGCTATTTGCAGGCGGTAGCCTCCGGTCAGCAGCGGCATGACCTCGCAGGCGAGCCCGTCGAGGAGATGGCCCCTGAACACGTGCACCACGCGCTGGTCGAGGTTTACAAGCGCCGGCAAGGCCGCGGGCAAGACGACCTGCTACCGCGTCTGCGTGAGCGCATGGTCGACAACATCGAAGCCAGTGGCCTCTCGCGTGAGGAGTATGCCGAGCGCGTCCAAAACCGCGACGAAGCCGCCAGCGCAGTGCTGCAGGAGGCTTTTGCCGAGCTGGCCGCGCGCGCGGCACGCGGTGAGGCGCTACTTCGTACTTTTGAGGGCAGCGGCCAAAGCGTGGAAGCTTTCGCTGACATGTACGGCATGGACGTACGAGAGGTTGCGCGCACGCTGACACACGCACGCGAGCGGCTGGCTGCCGCGGAAGTCTCGAAAGGTGCTGCCGCCGAAGCGCCAACGTCGGCTCCTGCAGAAGAGCAAACGCAAGATCAAGATCAAGCGAAGGGCTGATCTCTGCGCAAGAGCGCTGGTCAATACACCGGGTCGCGAGGTGGCGTCCATTCGCGGCGCGGCCCCGCACAAAGCCCAGGCCCTAGAATGACGTGATACATGCGGTGACACTTTAGGTGGCACCTCTTTCGCAAGCACCAACCGACACAGGGCGTTCAATGGCCGAACGGGCGGACAGCTGGAGGTCAAGACTTCTCGGTGCCGACAGGCACACCCGTGTACGGGTAACGATGTCCGCCATGGCGGGGTTGCTGTCGATTTTGTGCGGCGCTCTTGTCGTGTTGTTGGGCGCGTCAGGCTATGGACGCCTTGATGTCGCACTGTGGTGGCTCGGGCTTTCGATTGCGTTCAACTTGGTCGTTCTGCTATGCGTGCGCACGGGTGCCACCCATGCGCTCCGCGATCCGGCGCTGACGCAGGCGCAAATATGGTTTGCCGTGGCCAGCAACGCCGTTGGATACGCCGTACTGGGTGAAGCGCGGGGACTTGCGCCGGTCATTCTCTCGCTCATTCTCATGTTTGGGGTTTTTGCGCTGAGCCCGCGCCAAATGACCGCCAATCTGGTGTTCTCCATGCTCTGCTTCGGCGCTGCTTTCGCTCTCGTGTTTTGGCAGCGCGACGGGTCTTACGACATGGTGCTGGAGGCCGCTTACGCAATGCTCATCCTGCTGGTGTTAATGGGCAGCACATTTTTGGGAGTTCGGGTGCAGCACGGGCGCTTGCGCCTGCAAGAACAAAAGCGGGCATTGGCTGGTGCGCTGGAGCAAATTCAACACTTGGCGTCGCACGACGAGCTAACCGGGTTGCCCAACCGCCGCCGCATGACGGAGCTGCTGGAGACCGAACAGGCGCGGTGTCTGCGCAATGGGCGTCCGCTCTTGGTGGCGCTGATGGATCTGGATTATTTCAAGCGAGTTAACGACGAACATGGCCACGCGGCTGGCGACGAGGTGCTGAAGGCGTTCACCCACTGCGTCAAAGGCGAGCTACGGCGCTGTGACTCGTTTGCGCGCTGGGGCGGGGAGGAGTTTTTGCTGCTGATGCCCGAGATTGACGAGCGCGGCGCGGTCACATTGCTCGAGCGCGTGTTGGCCGCTGTCGCTGCACTGCGAGTTTCCTCGTCGGTTGGTGGTATTTCCATCACGGTCTCTGCGGGATTGTCCGCAGGCTCGCCGGATGAGCCGCTCCTGCGGGTACTGGAGTGCGCTGACAAGGCGCTATACGAAGCCAAAGCGCGTGGCCGGGCGTGCTTCGTTGTGCATCCCAGTGCGCACCGTCAGACGGATGTGGACAACGCAAGGCGGGCGCTGGAGCTGGGGCGGCGCTTGCGCGCACAGAGTTGACTGTTTTTTTGGCTTTTCGCAGGTGATGTGCGCGCCCGCACAAATGTGAGGGCGCGTTGGCTTGCGCGCGTCTTGGCTGAAGGACGGTAGCAGGATGCGCCATGGTGGGCTTTCGCGTTGATCGCGTGGTTCTTGCAGCTTCGGCAGCTGCCGTAGCGGGGGACGCCACGGAAGTTCAACCCCCCCCGCACGCACGCGTGCTTAAGCGGGTCTCCATGGCCGCTTTTGAGTCCCACCGCACTTTGCTTTCATAATCAAACGGCCCCGCCACTGCGCGCGCGGCGGCTGCACGCGTCGCCCGACCATGGGCGCAAACCCCCTCACTGTTGAGCATTCAAGGCCTCCGTATTGTCTAAACATTCTTCTTTGCCCGGTCCCTCCACCAGTAACGCCGTAGGCCCGCTGATATGGCGTCTTTCCACCTTGCTGCTGGGCTCGGGGGTGCTGGTGTTGGGGGTTGGCTTGCTGTTTTCCGTACTGGGATTGCGCGCTGACCTGGCGCAGTTCTCCAGTGTCACCTTGGGCTTGGTCACAGCCGCTTATTTCGCTGGCTTTGTGCTGGGAACGTTTGCCTGCCCCGTGCTGATCCGCAAGGTGGGCCACATTCGCGCCTTTGCGGCCATGGCGTCGCTTGCGTCGACCATGCCCATCCTGCACGCCTTTTGGATCGACCCCTGGTTCTGGGGGCTGCTGCGCTTGGTCACCGGCATGTGCATGGTGGGGCTCTACATCACGATTGAGAGCTGGCTCAACGCGCTGGCGCCCAATGCGCTGCGGGGTCGACTGTTTGCGGTGTACATGACCATCAACTTTGTCGCCATGGCGATGGGGCAATGGCTGCTGCTGGTGGGCGACCGGTTGGGCTTTGTGCCGTTTGCATTGGTGTCGGTGTTGTTCTCTTTTGCACTGCTGCCCATCACCATGACCGAGGTGGCCGAACCTGCCGTGGTGGAGGCCCCCAAGTTCAGCTTGCGCAAGCTCTACGATGCCTCGCCTATGGGCATGGCGGCGGCGTTTGCATCGGGCTTGATTACCGGCGCGTTCTACGGCATGAGCGCTGTGTTCGGAAGGTCTGTGGGGCTCACCGACGCAGGCATCGCAAATTTCATGGCCATCGCCATTTTGGGCGGCGCGGCCTTGCAGTGGCCGGTGGGTTACTACTCTGATAGCCACGACCGGCGGTTGGTGCTGATGTGGGTGTGCATTTCAGGGGCTGTTGTTACCGCGCTGGTTTATGTGCTCTCCAGTGCCTCCGGCGATGCCTTGCTGCCATTGGCGCTGCTGTTTGGCGGTTTGATTTTCTCCATCTACGGGTTGGGCGTAGCCCACGTCAACGACGTGATCGACTCGTCCCGTCTGGTGGAATTCACTGGGGGTTTGCTGCTGATTCATGGCGTTGGCGCAGCCATTGGCCCGGTGCTGGCAGGTGCCGTGATGGATGTGGTGGGCCCAGGAAGTCTGATGCTGTTCTATGCCGTGGTGATGGCCGCACTGGCGGCCTACGCGTTCAAACGTATTCACGCGGCGCCACCGGTTCCGGCAGAGTTGAAGGGCGATTTCGTTGCGATGGGTGCTGGCTCGCAAGTACTGCTGCAAATGGACCCGCGCGCACCTGCGGAAGATGAAGCCGCGCGGGCTTGAAAGCCCTAGCACGCAGTCGACATCGACATCGACAACGCAGCCAACCGCACACAATGACCTGCTTATGAACATTCGCCTTTGGCTGCTGGCTCTGTGCCAAGGCCTCCTGTTGACCAACAACGTGGTCTTTATCGCCATCAACGGCTTGGTCGGTCTGCAGCTGACACCCTACAGCTGGATGGCAACTTTGCCAGTCATGGGGTATGTGGTGGGCGGCGCGATTTCTACTCCGCTGGTAGCGGTCAGCCAGGCGCGATGGGGGCGGCGTGCGTCGTTCCAGCTGGGCCTGGTAGTGGCTTTTGTGTCGGCTGGTCTGTGCGCCTGGGCTGCCTTTAGCGGTAGCTTCTGGCTGCTATGCAGCGCCACCGTTATTGCCGGTTACTACAACGCCAACGGGCAGCTGTACCGCTTTGCAGCGGCTGAACTGGCCGCGCCTGCGTTTCGCGAAAAGGCAGTGTCGCTGGTGCTGGCGGGCGGGTTGTTGGGCGCTGTTGCCGGCCCCAACTTGGCAAGCGGAACGCGCACCTTGTTGGCGGTGCCTTTTGCCGGCGCTTATATCGCGTTGATGGCGGTGGCCTTGTTCGCCATGGTGTGTATGGCGGGTGTGAAATTTGATGAGGTAGCCCCTCCGGCCCCAGGCAGCGCCGCGCCGCCGGCTGGCCGCTCGCTGGGGCAACTCATGCGCCAGCCCACCTTTGCGGTGGCCGTGGTGGGCGCAGCGCTAGGTTACGGGGTGATGAACCTTTTGATGGCTGCCACGCCGCTCGCCATGCAGGTGCACGGCTATAGCTTCGATTCGGCGGCGCTGGTGCTGGAATGGCATGTGATCGGCATGTTTGCGCCCGGCTTTTTCACCGGCCATTTGATCCAGCGTTTCGGCACGCTGCAGGTGATGCTGGTGGGTGTGCTCCTCAACTTGGTGTGCGTGGGTATTGCGTTGTCGGGCCAAGAGATTCACCACTTCACTGCGGCGCTTTTTTTGTTGGGCGTCGGATGGAATTTTTTGTTTACCGGTAGCACCACGCTGGCGATCAGTGCCTACCGATCCGAGGAGAAAAACCGGGCGCAAGGCGGTATCAACTTCTTTGTGTTTGCCACCATGGCGGTCACCTCGTTGGCCTCGGGCGCGCTGGTAACCACCAGCGGCTGGTGGTGGCTGAATGTGGTGTCGTTGGTGCCGCTACTGCTGACCGGCGCTGCTTTGTTGTGGTTGATGGCACACCAGCGGCGACCTGGGGCTTTGGCCCGCGCGGGCGGATAAAACTATTAAGAGCGTTGCGGCGTGGAGTCAGCAAGGCAGAAGATGGAGGCTTTGCTGCGGTCCATTTTTCTGCAGCTCGGGCTCCCGGTAGCCGCATTTTTTGTAATGAGCGCACAGTGCGCTGCATATGGAGGTGAGTATGGGATTGCTCGATTCAGTACTGGGTTCGGTGATGAACTCGCAAAACGGCCAGCAGCCGCAAGGGCAGGGCGGTGAGTTAGGAGGTTTAGGGGGCTTGGGCGCGATGGGTGGAGCGTTCGGCGGCTTGGGAGGCATCGTGGCTCTGGCGGCGCAAAACCCGCAGCTAGTGCAGGCCGTGATGGGCATGTTGTCCAACGATGGCGGGAATGGCGGATTGTCCGGCTTGATTGAGAAATTTCAGCGTGCGGGCCTGGGCGATGTGGTGGCCTCCTGGCTGGGTTCAGGTGCCAACCAGCCGGTGTCGGGTGGGCAAGTCACGCAGGCGCTGGGCCAGGGCACCGTGTCGCAATTGGGCGAGCGTATGGGTGTTGGCGCGGACGATGCTGCCTCGCAGCTGGCCCAGGTGCTGCCCGGCTTGATCGACCATTTCACGCCCAAGGGACACGCACCTGAAGGTGGCCTGGGGAGCGGCAGCGACCTGATGGGAATGCTGCGCGGCTTGCTTCAAAAATAATAGCTATCCAGGCCGTGTGTGCTAGGCTAGAAGCCTTTTTTAATCGGGGAATCGAGCGTCCAACCAGTGCTGCAGCGCGCCCCATACCGGCGCGGCCTCTTGTTCGTTGAAGAGCTCGTGGTACAGGCCTGCAAAGCACTGCGCCTGCACCACCGCAGGCGGTGCGTCGGCCGCAAAGGCGGCGCTGCCGGCTGGGTTGACCAGCGTATCCGCCCCGGCCCACAGCAGCAGCGTGGGCACCTGCCATTCGGCGGCGCAGGCCAATGTGGCGGGGCCGGCTTCGGCCGTGAAGCGCGCCAGCCGCGCACAAATGCGGTTGTGGCACAGCGGGTCGCGGCGGTAGGCGGCAGCTACGGCCGGGTCATGCGACAGCGCTTGTAAATCCAGCCCGTTGTCCAACCGAAGATTCGGCGCGATGCGCGGCAGCACGGCGAGCAGCAGTTTTTGCACCGCTGAAAAGCCGGCGTCCAGCGCAGGCGACGACAACACCAGCGCGTCCACCGGGCGCAGTCGCAGCGACACCAGGCGCGCTGCCACGAGCCCGCCCAAGCTGTGACCCAGCAGCACCAAAGGCTCGCCTGGTGCCATGCGCATGCGCGTGGCGTCGATCAGGTCGGCCAGATCGCTCAGGAGCCGCCGGTCGTGTGTGAGCCCACCGCGCGGCCCGCCGGAGCGTCCGTGGCCGTATTGGTCGTAGCCGCGTACCGCAAATCCCCAGGTATTGAGCTGCTCTGCCAATGCGGCGTAGCGCCCACAGTGTTCGCCAAGGCCGTGCACCAGCAATACTGTGCCGCGCCGGGTGGCGCGCTGCGGCACTGGCCACTCATAGAGGGCCAGGTTTTCGCCATCGGTGGCGGTGAAAGGGCTGAGCGTGGCGTCGGGCGCGTGGTACATGGGTGGCTGAGTGGGAGGAGAAAAGTCTGATGGTCGTGCCACTGTAACGATCCTTCCGGCCTTTCTTTACGGAGGTCCTTCGCCTTCGATAACGTCTTTGGGCCCATGCTGCGCCAGCCATCGGCTGGTAGCCGGACCCAGGATCAGCACCATCAAAAAGCGCGCCAGCTGCAGCGCCATGACAAAGCTGGTATCCAAGCGAGCTGGTGGCTGTAATAACGTCCATGGACTCAGCTGTTGGACTAGGGCGTCAAGATATCAGTGAGCGGGCGTCCCTGCGAGTAAAAATAGCGCTGCCCAGAATCGAAAAAGCCGAGCTAGCCCAGCGCCAGTCAATTGGCGAGAGCGGGATCAGTCTTGCCGAACAGGATGCGACTGGACAGGGCTTCGCACAGCGCCTGATCGCAACGACGCCGTTGCCGTCGCTTCTTGGGCCATGGCCGCAATGACATGTGCCACCGATGCCGTGAGGCGCTTGGCGTAAGGCACGTGTAGAAACTCGTTGGGTCCATGCGCGTTGCTCTTGGGTCCGAGCACGCCGCAGACCATCATTTGCGCTTTCGGAAAGCCTTGGCTGAGTTGACCCATCAGCGGAATCGTGCCGCCCTGGCCAATGTGGCCGCACGGCGCGCCGAAGTGGGCCTGGCTGGCGGCATTGAGGGCTCGCTCAAACCACGGCGTAGTAGGCGGTGCGTTCCAGCCAGAGGCGCTCCCTGCACCTTGCCAAGTGACTTTGGCTTGGTAGGGCGCGTTGTCTTCCAGCAAGGCTTTCATTTCTTGCACGCACTGCGCGGCATCCACCAGGGGCGGCAGGCGCAGGCTCAACTTGAACGTGGTGTACGGGCGCAGCACATTGCCGGCGTCTTGCAGCGCGGGCAGCCCTTCGGCGCCGGTCACGCTCAACGTGGGTTCCCAAGTGCGTTTCAGCAGGGCCTGCAAAGGGTCTTGTGTGGTGGGCAGGGCAAAGGCCGTGGCGCCACCACAGTCGTAGTGCGCCCAGGGAAAACGCCCCACCACTTCATCGCCCAGAATTTGCGCCGTGGCGCGTGCTTGCACCAGCCGTTCGGGTGGCACTTCACAGTGAAAACTGGCCGGCAGCAAGCGGCCCGTGGCGCTGTCTTCCAGCCGGTCCAGCACCTGCCGCATTATGCGAAAGCTCGACGGCACCAAGCCCGAGGCGTCGCCAGAATGCACGCCTTCGGTCAAAATTTCCACCTTCAAAGTACCGCTGGCCATGCCGCGCAAACTGGTGGTGAGCCACAGCTGGTCGTAGTTGCCGGCGCCCGAATCCAGACACACCACCAGCGCCACGTTGCCCAGCCGCCCCTGCAGCGCGTCAATGGTGGGCAGCAAATCGCGCGAGCCGCTTTCCTCGCTGGTTTCAATCAGGCCGACGATGCGCGGGTGCGGCACGTTCTGGCGCTTGAGCTCTTGCACCGCCGCAATGCTGGCGTACACCGCATAACCATCGTCGGCACCGCCGCGGCCGTAAAGCTTGCCGTCCTCGTAATTGGGCTCCCAGGGCCCCAAGTCACTGCGCCAGCCGGAAAACTCGGGCTGTTTGTCCAAGTGGCCGTAAGTCAGCACCGTGTCTTGCGAGGCGGCGCAGGTAGAGGGCACTTCAAAGAACAGCACCGGGGTACGGCCGGGCAAGCGCACCACCTCGAGCGTTAGCCCGTCTACTTTTTGTGCCTTGACCCAATCAGCGGCGCTGCGCACCACCTTGTCTAGCAAGCCCAATTTTTCCCAGTCCGGCTCAAACACGGGCGACTTGGCCGGCACACGGATGTACTCGGTGAGCTGCGGAACGATCTGCGTGTCCCAGTCGCTCGAAATTCGCTCAAGCGCTTGGGCAGGTTGCAAGAGGTTGGGGGCAGTGCGAGCGTTCATGCAGTCTCCTGAGGGTGGGCGTGCCCCTGTGGTGCGCAGGGCTGGTTAGCCATCTTTATGCCTGAAACTTCAGAGCATGGACGCAGGGAAGGTTTCTGGCCCGCTGCGCTCGTCCGAGCGCGGCAGCTGCGCGGTGTACTCCATGCGGTTGCACCCGCTATTTTTAGCGTTGTACAGCGCGCTGTCGGCTGCATGAATCAGTGCGTCCCAGCTGTCGCCTGGCTCAAGCCGCCCACCAAAAACACCGATGCTGACGGTGAGCGGAATGCGCAGATTCCCGTGGATGAAGGGGTGCGTAGCCACTGCCACGCACAGCTCTTGTGCCAGCCGATTGGCTCCCGACAGCATAGTGTCGGGCAGCACCACCAGAAATTCTTCGCCCCCGTAGCGGCCAATGATGTCCTGCGAGCGAATGCGCCGGTCGATCAAACGCACCACGCCGCGCAGCACAGCATCGCCCGCCAAATGCCCGTGCGCGTCGTTCACGCTTTTGAAATGGTCCAGGTCGATCATCATGACCGCGATGGGTTCGCGAGTGCGAATGGCGCGCGATACGTCACGGTCCAGCGCCGCAATGATGGAGCGGCGGTTCGCCACGCCGGTCAGGCTGTCGGCAGCGGCCAGCAGCCGGTTGGCCTCGTCTGCCCGGTCCTTGGTCATGAAAATAAAGCCAAGGGACGTGACCAAAATGAACGAGGCCGCGCCGAAAAATGTAGCGGTCTGAATCGATCCCGGCTGCAATATGGCCTCAATTTTGAGCGCACCCGTCATCGCCAGCCCGGCGCGCCAGGCCAGTACCAGCGCCTGCGCTGTCATGCCGGCCATTACGAGCCATTTGCCGAGCCCCGCAGTGGTTTTGCGGTGTATAAAAAGCGTGATGGCGATGGCACCAAGCTGCAGCGCGAACACGGAATTGGCCAGCAGCACGCGCTCATGAAAGTCGTTCAGCGTTGCCAGCAGCAACGAAAGCACAACGGGGGGGGAAAGCATCAGCAGCCACCGGCCCGACAGACCGTAAAAGCGGCGAACAGCCGCCATCAGCAGGGCAAAAGACAGAGCCGTTAATCCATTGGAGAGAACGATGGACAACGACTCATCCATCTGCTGGCGTTGCAAAAAGAACCAATAACCGCCCGCCTGAATCGCAAGGGCAGTGGCCCACACCCGCAAGCCTTCGCGCGGCATGTGCCAGCCGACCACCACCATCACGAGGGCCACGGTTAACGACACCAGCATGACATTGGTAATCAGGGTAGGAACATCAGCTTGCATAGTGGTGAATAGCGAGCAACGCCGGGCGACGCTGGATCGACCGACACTGCAAAAAGCAAAACAGAATTATCAATGCGCAGCCGTGCCGGCCTGGGCCCGCGAAAATCAGCGCTGCGGCCGGTTGCCTCCGTCAGGACAAGCGCACTGGCTCTACTGCGAAGCCGCCGTTACCTCGAGGCTTTCAGCGGCGCTTGTGGCCGCCTCAGGTGAGCGCAGTATCGAGCACCATCATGATGACAAAGCCAATCATCAGTCCGCCAGTTGCGTACGACTCGTGGCCTTTGCGGTGCGACTCTGGAATGATTTCATGGCTGATGACAAACAGCATGGCGCCTGCGGCTAGAGCCAGCCCCCAAGGCAGCAGACTGGCTGAAAGACCGATGACTAGCGCGCCCATCACGGCCGCCAGTGGCTCTACCAAGCCGGAAAGCACCCCCAGGCCGGCCGAGAGCCCGCGGCTGTAGCCCACGCTGCGCAGCGCCAGCGCCACCACCATGCCTTCGGGTACGTCTTGGATCGCGATGCCGGTCGCCAAAGCCATCGCGCCCACGTTGTCCGGGCTGACAAAGCCCACGCCGATGGCCAAGCCCTCCGGCAGGTTGTGCAGGCAAATGGCCAGCACGAACAGCCACACCCGTTTCAATGCCTTGGACTGGGGCCCTTCCAGACCTTTGTGAAAGTGCTCGTGTGGCACTGCACGGTCAATACCCAGCAAGATGGCAGCGCCCAGCAAAATGCCTACCCCCACCAAGCCGCCCGCGCCCCAACTGCCCGCGCCCTGTGATTTGGCGGCCGCCAGTGCCGGTATGACCAGCGAAAAAGCGCTAGCTGCCAGCATGACGCCCGCACCGAAACCCAGCATGGTGTCGTAGGCGCGCTGAGAGAACTGCTGTGAAAACAGCACCGGCAAGGTGCCCAGCGCGGTAGCACCAGCGGCCATCATTCCGCCGAGCAAGGCATCGGCCACGCGCGGACGGCTCACGGCAAAACCGCGGTAAGCCGCCCACACCAAGGCCGCCGCCACCAGCGTTCCCACCATCCACGCGCCCGCGTGCAGCCAGCGCCGGCTGTGGCCAGGGGTTGACCGGTCAACATGCCGGATGGAGTGAAGCGGGTTCATGGCGAAATCCTGGCAAAAAAGGTTGGCGGTAAATCGCCAAGAAAATATGGTGACCTGCTGCGCGTTACGCGCAGCAGAAAAAGGAGGGCGCGCGGTGGACCTGCGTCACAAAACGCGAGCAAGCGGGGGCCGGGGACCAAGCCGGGGCTGCAAAAAAGGGCGGCACCCCCCATCAGAGATTGGGCGCCACCCAAAGAAGCCCGTTACGCGAAAACGCTGCTCATGTTCAATTCACCGTTGACGCCTGCCGGGAAGAAGCCGCCTCGCGTTACCGCTTCTTTGCTCAAGTAGACGATATTGAGTACGTCGCCTGGGCTGCGGCTGTAGGCGATGCCGTTGTCGTCCAGTGGGACGATGTTGGAGATGCCGGCAGTGCCGGAGATGCCTTGGTCCTGTGATTCGCTGTTGTCCAGTGAGTCACGCGCTCCCGAAATGGCGTCGGCCGCTGTGCGCAGCGAGGGTGTTTCCAGTCCCTTCGCATACAGTACCGTGCGCACCAATCCGGCATGATAGGCCTCGGCCGCCAAAATGCCGGCGGCCGCTTCCAGGTAGGTTTTGTTTTCGATCAACGGGGCCGCGCCTTTGTACGCTGTAACGCCTACATCCCTAAAAATGAAGGCACCCAGCAAAAAAGCCTCATCGCTGGCATACGGATCAAAGGCCTGGCCTGGGCCCACCAGGCCCGCAGCACGTGCGGCCACCGAAAACGCACCGTTTGGGTTGGTGCCGCCCACATCAATCGCGGGCTGGGCTACTGCAGCAGAGCCAAGGGCAGCGAGCAGAAAGCGCACGTGGTCCCGCTCGTCTTTGGCAATTTCGCGGGCATAGGCTGCTACGACCGGGTCGCGGAATGCCACGGCACGGCCGCCGATAACGGCGCCCTGCGTGCCCTTGCCAATCAGCATGTTGTCGGCCAGGCCTTTGCCGAACACCGCGTATTGATAGAACTGGGATTCAAGGTATTCCAGGTTCAGCGCAAAGTTGAGAATTTCCACATCGGTGGGCTTGAAGGCGTTCGCAATAGCGTCACTGCTACCACCGCCGCACGCGCCCAGAATGGCGCCGCCTGCCGCACCCAGCGCAAAACGCCGCTCCTGCGAAAGAAATGTCCGCGGTCTGCGCGTTTCTCGGCGCGGTCTTTTAGGACATCCATGATGTTCGGGGAAGTTGACATGAAGGGTTCTCCTTGGATGAGCCCCCCTGTGCTCCGAACAAGGCTGCGCAGGGTGTCGGTGTCATTTCGAAAACAGGGAGCCGCACACCGTTTCTGCATGCCCGGGCGCCCGGGCGCGAAGCCATCGCTCTCGCAAACATAGCGCTTGCACGCAGTTAGGCAAAAGGAGTCGACCTCGCAACCACTACGCGGCCTGTCGCGAACTGGGTTCAGGTTTTACAGGGCGCAACGCGCTGTTACTTCTTGATGCCTCGCTCCGCTCCCCAGCAAAGGGAGTTGCAACGCCGCGTCATTGTTGGGGCGCGGCTGGGCCGCACGGGGAGCGCACGGCCTGTTCCATGCGGTACCGGGCGACCGATTGGCGCCGATCGGCCGGAATTGGTGCGCACTGCCCCGTCGCAGGAACGGCGAGCCCCGCACCGGGCAAGGCCGGGCAGGGCCCGACGAGTAGCGTTACTCGCCGGTCACGGGCACGCGCTGCGCCAGTGCGCACATTAGCTCGTAGCCCACGGTGCCAGCGGCACGCGCCACTTCATCAATCGGCAGCACTGCGCCGGATTGGGAGCGCCCCCACAGCGTGACTTCGGTACCAAAGCCTGGCGCAAGGCCGGCGGCCAGCACCGGCTCGAGGTCCACGGTGACCATGTCCATGCTGACCCGGCCCACCGTGCGGGTGCGTATGCCTGCGACCAATACCGGCGTGCCGGTATCGGCATGGCGTGGATAGCCGTCTGCATAGCCGCAGGCGGCGATGCCAATGGTCATGGGCGCGTCAGCTTGAAACCGCGAGCCATAGCCCACCGTGTCGCCTGCCTGCAGCTGCTGCGTGCCGACAAGCTGCGTGGCCAATGTCATGGTGGGCTCAAGCTGCCAGTCGGCCATGCTGTGATCGGGAAAGTCGGGCGCGCTGCCGTACAGCGCAATGCCGGCGCGCACCCAGTCGCCTCGCACGCCCGCATCCTGCGCATGGCGCAGCATGGCTGCGCTGTTGCACACACTGCGCTCGCCGGGCAGGTCGAGCGTGGCGGTGCGAAACGCGTGCCACTGGTGCGCAATGCCGCGCGCGCCATCCGCGTCGGAAAAGTGCGTCATGTGGGAGATTTCATCTACCTGGGTCAGCGCGTCTAGCCGTGCCCAGGCGCTGCGGTAGCGCTGCGGCGCAAACCCCAGCCGGTTCATTCCGGAGTTGAGTTTCAGAAACACGCGGTGCGCCGCTTGCGTCTTGTGCGCTGCCAGCATGTCAATTTGATCGTCGCAGTGCACCGTGTGCCAGAGCGACAGGCGCGAACACAGCTCCAGGTCGCGCGGGTCAAAAATGCCTTCCAGCAGCAATATAGGCCCGCGCCAGCCCAGTTGGCGAATGCGTTCGGCCTCGTTGAGGTCCAGCAGCGCAAAACCATCGGCAGCGCGAAATGCGTCAAACACCCGCTCAATGCCGTGGCCATAGGCATTTGCCTTGACCACTGCCCAGACCAGGGCATCGGGTGCCGCTTGCCGCGCTCGCGTCAAATTGTGGGCCAAAGCAGCGGAATGAATGCGGGCAGAGATCGGACGGGGCATGGCAGACGTTTTGGCGGAAGGTGACAGGGGCCACACCAGTGGGCCGGGACAGGGCCGGCAGCGAGGGGCGAATGTGATTTTGTCACCCGTGCGCGTCAGGCCGTTAAAGGGGTGCGTGATATAACCGCCGATCCTTCGTACGGTGCCCGATAACTTCGGCCAACTGCTCTCTGAAAATGGCCTTTTTTGCACCTTGATGAAGCGCGGTTTCTACACCATCATGTCGGCGCAGTTTTTCAGCTCGCTAGCTGACAACGCGCTTTTCGTTGCCGCTGTCGAGTTGCTCCGCACCGGTGGCGCGCCCGAATGGCAGCGTGCGGCCTTGGTGCCCATGTTTGCCTTGTTCTACGTGGTGCTTGCGCCTTTCGTAGGGGCGTTTGCCGATGCTTTTCCCAAAGGGCGGGTGATGTTCGCCAGCAATGCCATCAAAATCGTCGGCTGCGTGATGATGCTGTTTGGCTCGCACCCTCTGATCGCTTATGCCGTAGTGGGTCTGGGCGCTGCAGCGTATTCGCCGGCCAAATACGGCATCCTCACCGAGCTGCTGCCACCGTCTCAGTTGGTCAAGGCCAACGGTTGGATTGAGGGGCTCACCATCGCCTCCATCATTTTGGGCGTGCTGCTTGGTGGGCAGCTCATAGGGCACCGATTGTCCGATTGGATGCTTGGGTTTGATCTGCCGGTTTTTGACACCGGCATTGCCACCGGGCCTGAAGCGGCCATTGCCTCACTGATTGCGGTCTACGCGGTGGCAGCTGGCTTCAACTTGCGTATTCCGCTCACCGGCGTTGAAATGCGGCCGCTTCGCAGCACCCCACAAGACAGCGCAGTTGCCAGTACGCTTGCCCTGCTGCCCGATTTTTGGCAGTGCAACGGCCGCTTGTGGCGCGACCGGTTGGGACAAATTTCGCTCTCCACCACGACGCTGTTCTGGGGCGCGGGCGGCAACCTCAAGTTCATCGTGCTGGCCTGGGCTGCTGTGGCGCTGGGCTACAACACCACGCAGGCCTCTGCGCTCACGGGGGTGGTCGCCATTGGTACCGCGGCCGGCGCGGTGCTGGCGTCGATGCGCATGCGGCTTGACTCCGCTACACGCGTGATTCCCCTGGGCATCGCCATGGGCCTTTTGCTGATCTGCATGGTGTTCATCAAGAGCATCTGGATTGCCGTGCCGTTCCTGATTTTGCTGGGCGCGCTGGGCGGCTTCATGGTGGTGCCCATGAACGCGCTGCTACAGCACCGGGGGCACAACTTGATGGGTTCGGGGCGCTCGATAGCGGTGCAAAACTTCAACGAGCAAGCTGCCATTCTGGGCATGGGGGCGATCTACAGCCTGTCGCTCAAGCTGGGCTTGTCGGTGTTTGGCGCGCTCACCGTGTTCGGCCTACTGGTCGCTGGAATCATGTGGGTGATCGGCCATTGGCACCGCTACAACTGCCGCCATCACGCCGACGAGGTCGACCACTTGCTGCAAGTGGCGCGGGACGACGCAGGGCACTGAGCTGTACGCAGCACCGCATGCGGTTCCAGAAGGACCAGACGGCGCTGAATGCTATGTTTAATGAAGCTATTGAAGAACTGTACATAAGCGCTAGAGCCAATTTTCTCTTGTATTTTTGATGCCTGCTGCCCGCCCGTCTTTCCGCCCGGTCTTGGCGCTGCTGTTCAACGCATTCGTCTGGGGCGTTTCGTGGTGGCCTCTGCGTGCCCTGCATGACGCGGGCCTGCATCCGCTGTGGTCAACCGCACTGGTGTATTTCGCAGCGCTGGTGTGCCTGGTGGTGCTGGTGCGCGGCAGTGCGCGCAGTTTTCTGCGCACGCCAGCGCTGTGGTGGCTGGCAGTGGCGGCAGGCTTGACTAACATTTGTTTTAACTGGGCGGTGACCTTGGGCGACGTGGTGCGCGTGGTGTTGTTGTTTTATCTGATGCCGGCCTGGTCGGTCGTGTTGGCGTGGCGCTTTCTGGGCGAGCGGCCCACGCCACTGGCACTGCTGCGGCTGGCGCTTGCGCTCGCCGGCGTAGTGTTCGTGGTCTTGCCTGCCGGCGTGCCGCTGACGCAGGTGGGCGAGTTGGCGCGCGGCCTGTCGATGACCGATTTGTTGGCAATAGCGGGCGGCTTTTGTTTTGCACTGACGAACGTGTTGCTGCGGCGCTTTCACGCAGCGCCCGAGGGAGCCCGCATGGTCGCGATGTTTGGGGGAGGCTGCTTTATGGCGGGCGCACTGGCCGTGGCCGCTACCGGCGCAGGCCTTGCCACCGCGCCGCCAGCGCCGGACGCTGGCTGGCTGCTCATCGCAGCCGCGTTGGCATTGGCATTTGTGCTGGGTAACCTGTGCCTGCAATACGGAGCGGCGCGCCTGGCCGCCGGCACCACCGCCTTGGTCATGCTAACCGAGGTGCTGTTCGCCAGTGTGTCCTCCGTGCTGCTCGGTGCGGCGCAGCCCGGCCCCCGCATGCTGGCTGGCGGAGCGCTCATCGTTCTAGCGGCGCTGCTGGCGCTGGCGCCTGGCTCTGTGCGCGCAGCGCGCGCGCCCTACAACGCCTAACATTCAAGCGCATTTAAGGAGCACCATGGCGCAGACCGCATACGACTTCCAGGCCCTGCAGATGGACGGCAGCACCGCGGAGCTTGCGGCCTACCGCGGGCAGGCGCTGCTGATCGTCAACACCGCCAGCGCCTGCGGCTTCACGCCGCAGTTCAAAGGACTGGAGGCGCTGCACCGCAAATACCAAGGGGACGGTCTCGCGGTACTGGGCTTCCCATGCAACCAGTTCGGTGGCCAAGATCCCGCAAGCAACAGCGAGATCGCCAGCTTTTGCGAGCGCAATTACGGGGTTAGCTTCGCCATGCTGGCCAAAATTGCTGTGAATGGCGCAGACGCAAGCCCGCTGTATCGCTGGCTGACCGCCGAAGCCCCGGGTCTGCTCGGCAGCAAAGCCATCAAATGGAACTTCACCAAGTTCCTGGTGGGGCGCGACGGCCGGGTGATTCGCCGTTACGCGCCGCAGGACGCGCCCGAAAAGTTAGAGCGCGACATTGAAGCCGCGTTGGCGACGGGCAAGCACGCTCATTAAGAACGGAACGCTTATCCATGTTGATCAACCGCGTGGTCTATGAAAACGGGCACAAGCTCGCCGACATAGGGACTGAGGAAATTTCCGACTGGCTCGAGCGGCCGGATGCGTTTGTGTGGGTGGCGCTGCTGGACCCTAGTGCCGACGAGCTCGCGCAAATGCAGCAGGAATTCGGCCTGCATGAGCTGGCGGTGGAAGACGCACTCAAAGGGCACCAGCGCCCCAAAATTGAGGAGTACGGCGACATGGTATTTGCCGTAATGCACTTGGTAGAGCCGGTGGTGTCGCCCATTGCAACGCCTCCCGCCAGCCCGTTACCGATTCCTCACGACACAACCGAGCCCTACGCCTGCAGTGAGCTGTCCGTTGGCGAAGTAGCGGTATTTGTCGGAAAAAACTTTGTGCTGTCGGCGCGCACCCGCAGCACCCACGGGTTTCTGGGTGTGCGCGAGCGCTGCGAGCGCCAGCCGCAGCTCCTTGAGCGCGGCTCGGGCTTTGTGATGTACGCGCTGATGGACGCGGTGGTCGACCGGTACTTTCCCGTCATCGAACTGTTCGAGTCCGAGCTGGAAGCGATTGAGGAACTAATATTTGCGCCCGGCTCGGCGCGCCTCAATATTGAGCGGCTGTACGACCTCAAACACAACACCACCGTACTGCGGCACGCGGTGGCACCGCTATTGGAAATGCTGGGCAAGCTTCACGGCGGGCGGGTACCGCCAGCGTTTGCCAGCACGCAAGAATATTTTCGCGATGTGCACGACCACCTCGCGCGCATCAACGGCGCCATCGACAGCATTCGCGACACCATCGGCACCGCTATTCAGGTAAACCTGAGCATGGTGGCGATTGAAGAATCGGAAACTACCAAGCGCCTGGCCGCTTGGGCGGCCATCTTTGCAGTGTCCACCGCCATGGCCGGCATTTGGGGCATGAACTTCGAGGTCATGCCCGAACTGAAATGGCGTTACGGCTACCCGGCGGCACTGGGAGCTATCGTACTGGCCGGTGCCATCCTGTACCGGCGCTTTCGCAAAGTGGGCTGGCTGTAAGCGCCCCAAACCCAACCGGGAGCGCCCGCTACCCAGGGGGCGGATGCGGGAAAAGCGCGAGCGCCCTTGCTTATCCAGAGCCCTGATGCTGCGGGCCGTGACGGCTGCGCGCATACGCAGGCTCCTGCGCGCCCTGTTGGTTACAACCTCTAAGAACGTCCTGCATAACTCCCTGCGGTCTGTGATAGCGCGGCCTCGGGCGGTTCTCTGCGTTGCTTTTCTTGCCAATAGCACGGCTATTGGCTGCAAAAAGACGCCTTGCGCCCCATCCCGATCCGCACCATCACATCCTCAC
>JBBSUJ010000023.1:0-39703 GCA_038235025.1 Burkholderiales bacterium | reverse complement strand
GAACTAGGCCAAGCGGGGTCTAAAAAACAGGCCTCTGAGCGCAAAAATCGACGTTGACGATCAATTACGGGCTCTTGGACAACGCGTGCAACGCAGATGCGGCGGTCATCGGCAAAAAAGGTAGTTGTTCAGACTTTCCCTTACTGCTGTCAATCCAATAGCGGATGGAAGATTGACGGGTGACCAATCTTCTTTGTCTTGCATAGGCAGTAATTCTTTTTTCATAGTTAACTGTTCAATCACCAGTGGGCCTGGCTCCAAGTTCGGACGAGCTTAGGTAGTCGCCAAAGTCTTCGGACACTCAGATCGGGGCGGGATTTATTTAATTTACGCCTGAAGAGAAAATCGATTAAAGTTTATGCAGAGCATCTGGCTAGGCTAAGTGTTTTCAGTCTGACTCGGTAAAATATTTCTTTGTTGCATTTGGAGTTGAAACCGCCAAGCGCATCGCGGGGCTGCACACAACAGCGCAGGCACTGGTGGCGAACTACAGCGCCTCGGTCACGCTGGTGGTACCCCAGCAGGTGCCGCGTGTGATCGCCCAAGATGCCGACGATGACCAGGTGCTGGCGTGTGCAGTGGAAGCCCGCGCGCATTTGATTGCTTCGGGTGACCAGCATTTGCATAGCTTGGGCGGTAATTACCAAGGGGTGCGCATCGTGACACCGGCCGAGGCGGCGGGGTTGTTGGAGGCTGTGTAGCCAAGAACTCAGCGGCTAAAAACAGAAGCCACCTAGAACCCCCTGGCAGGGATTGCAGGCGGCTTTTTATTTTTTTATGAATAGGAAAACTGGCCGCTGAAAAACGTGGATATTGCGTCGGAAGCTATGAATTTAGTAGTAAATCAGCCTACGCCAGGCATCGACATATGGCACTTACAGTAATTCACGGCTGCATTCAGAGACAGAAAACTCTGGCTCAAAAGGAGATGTCGAAAACGGGACCGATATTGAAACTGAGCCAGGAGAAATGCCAGTGGCAACTACGATTTCCTCTTCATTTCCCCCCCCAATTGCAATGCCACACTCTGAGCGGAAGTTTTTGTCCTCGTATACCAGCTTTACTAGTGAAGTGACTCGAAAAGGTGGTATCTCGACTCTCACCAAAACTGCGTCGATGGCCAACTTTTCATTGGCCTCTTGATCAATCAGTTGAATGTTGAGGCTACCCGCCTCTTGCCAACCAACGACCATGGTGCAAGCAGATGAGAACTCAAGCGAAGCGCCATTGCTGAAAATCAACCGAAAAATCCAGGCAGCTTGAAACGAATGACCCGTTGGCATTGAGTAAGCAACAACACTCAAATCTTGCACATATTTCGAGATATTTTCAGTTTCAATGTTTTCGCATTGAAGCCGAAGCACCTTCTGCCCAGTGGCAGAAATATCAAGGGTAATGAAGGGTTTCATGCGGTTTGGTTCCATTCCCCGGTATGTCAATACTTCTCCCGCCACTGCTATTGGGATTTCGGCCAAAAATACCATTCGGTCCAACCTGGCTTCCAGGTTGAGCTTTGTCGCCAGGTTGGTAAGGGCGTGTGCCACCGGTCAGTTTATCTAGATCTTTATCGTAGTCACCGGTGCCACCATTTTCCGGCGTTAACGGCCCACTAGTCCACTTCCCCCCTTTTTTGTTCGGGCCAGCTTTATCTGGATCAGATTGATCCCCAACAATGTCAGTCGGGAGACCTGGGTTGCCTGCCCCCCCACCATCAGCCGAATCCGAGTGCATCCAATCGTCTATAGCATTGTAGGTACTGCTGCACGCTTGAATGGCCGCAGCAGCGGTAGCAGCACAAAGTAGAGCGCCCCCTGGAGTGGCGCATACTAAGAGCACCTGCGCAAATTGGCCACTGGAATCCAGATACCTTAATGGGCGACTTCCCACATACCCGTAAGTATTAATCCCCCCAGCCAACCCAATCGGGTCTCTCTCCCCATACCGCCCCAACTCCGGCCGGTAGTCCCGATGAAAGTTGTAATGCCCCCCGCTCTCTTCATCAAAATACTGCCCGGGGAACCGCAGGTTCATCGTAATGGCACTGGCGTTGTCCACCCGCATTTGCCCAAACGACTCGCTGATCGCTTTCCAGCTCTGCGCGCCGGTTTTGTTGGTTGCCACGATGGGCGTTGCCAGGTGGTCGGTGTGCAGGTAGTGGTAACTGGTACCCGGTGCGCTCAGGCTGGGGTTCTGCGGGCTGACTTCTGCCTGCCATAGCGGCTCTGTGCTCCACAGACCTCTTTTCGCGGTGGCGGGATCCCAGCCGTAGGCCCGGGTCATGACCCCTTGCGCGTTCAGCTCGGCCAGCAGGCCGTTGTCGCCGTAGAGGTAGTAAGTGGTTTGGCTGGTGGTGCCTGGAGTGGTGCCCTTGGTGACTGTCTTGCTGATTCTGCGGCCGTAGGGGTCGTATCGGTAGCTGGCTTGGGTGCTTGGTCCCGCACCGCTGGACGGTTTTTCTTCGTAGCGCGTGAGACGTTCCGCAGCGTTGTAGCTGTAGGTTTTGGTACTTTCCTCGTTGGTCTCGCTTTGCGTGTGGCCCTGGGAGTTGTATTTCACCTGAGTGGCCAGGCTTTGGGCCTTCTTGCGCTGCGGATACTGGGTGAGCTGGTTGTCTTGGTTGTAGCTCCAAGCACCAGGCTGGTGGGCGCTGCTGATGCGGTTATGCACCGGGTCGTAGGCAAACTGCTCGATGGGCAGGCCCAAGTTCTGCAGAGTTGCGTCGGGCTGGGCCTTAGTCAGGCGTCCGATGGGGTCGTGGCCGTAATCGGTCTGGCCCAAGTCGCTAGTAATGCGCCCGATGTTGCCTGCCAGGTCGTATTGGTATTGCCTGCTGGCCAGTACTTGGTTGCCCGCGCCCTGCACTTGTAGGCTGCTGGTGCGCATGAGGGGGTCAAACGTGAGGGTCTTAATGCCACCGGGGGACTGGATGCGGGTGGGCTTGAACCACTGGTAGCCTTGGTAGGTAATGGTGGAGGCGTTGGGCAGTTGCACTTGGCTGATGCGGCCCTGGGTGTAGGTGTACTGGCCTTTGCTGCCATCGGGGTAGGTGTCTGCTACCAGCTGCCCGTCTGCATCGAAACTTTGGCCCAAGGTGTGCGAGATGCTCTGGCCGTAGTGGATGGCGCGCTGGGTGACGCGGCCCAGGCTGTCGCGCTGGTAGGTGACGGCGCTGATGCGCTGGCCTGCAGCATCGGTTTGCTCGTATTGGCTGAGCAGCCCGTTGGCATTGTGTTGATAAGTAATGCTCTGGTCGACATTGGTTCCGGCCAGACGAAGCTCCTCGGAGATCAGCTCGCCTGCTGAGTTGTATTGGTAGCTGCGTGTGTTGCCGCCGGCGTCGGTTCGCAGGGTGAGCTGGCCGGTGGCGTCGTACTGATAGCTCGTAGTTGCCTCACCGGGTCTGCGCTCTTGGGTGCGCCGCCCAGCCTTGTCGTAGTCGTAGTGATGCGTGTTGCCTTTAGCATCAGTAACGGAAACGACTTCGTCGTGGGCATTCCAGGTTTGCTGGGTGCCCTGGTTGAGGCTGTCGACCACGGCCGTGGCTCTGCCCAGGGCGTCGTATCGGTATAGCGTGGCGTTGCCGGCGGGGTCGGTGATCCCTACGTTCTGTCCGAGTCCATCCCAAGCGTAATAGGTCGTGCGCGAGGTGCTGGCATCCAGCACTTGCGTGGCCTGGGTGGTACGCCCGCGTTGGTCATAGCGGTAGGTTTCGCGAAACGTGGGGTACGCCGTAGCCGTCCGCAGGCCTGCCAGCGGCCCGCCACTGGCTCCGTATTCATAGCGCGTGGCGTTGCTGGCCGGGTCGGTGACTTCGGTTTGTCGGCCCAGTTCGTCGAACTTGGTGCGGGCCTGCTGGCCCGACGGGTTGGCGCGCTGGGTGTTGCGCCCTAGCGCGTCGTAGCTCTTCTTCCAAGCATTGCCTAAAGGATCTGTCAGTTGGGTCAAGCGGCCTGCGGGGTCATAGGCCAGTTGCCAGGCGCGCGCCATGGCGTCGGTGAACGCTGTGGGGAACCCCGTGCTGTTGTACTGGTACACACGGGTGCGACCCAGGGGGTCTTCACTGCGCAGGGTCGCGCCGCGGGTGTCGTAGGTTGCTTTCCAGGTGGCACCGAGGGGGTCGGTCTCGGTGAGAACAGATCCACGCGTGTCGTGGGTGTATGACCAGGACTTACCGGCTGCGTTGGTCCACTGCCGGGCATTGCCTGCGTTGTCGTAGGCGGCTTGTTCGGTGCGGGCATCGGCTTGCTGGCCGTCGCCTGCTCCGCGGCTATAAGTGAGCGCGTTGCCCCATTGGTCATAGCTGTAGCGGTGAGTGCGCTGCTCAGGCAGGCCTGCGGCGTTCACGACCTCGAGCACGTTGCCATGGGTGTCGTAGCGCCAAGTGGTGATGGCGCCTAGGGCGTTGGTGTAACGAACCCGGCGGCCTTGGGCGTCGTACTGGTAGCTTTCGGCAGTGCCGTCGGGGTAGACAAAGCGAAGCGGTTGCTGGCTGCTGTCGTAATAAACGGTGGTGGTGTTGCCACGTGCGTCGATGACGCGGTGCTGGGTGGCGCTGTCGATGATTCGCTGAAATTGAACCTGGTCTTGCAGACTGTAGAAAATGTTCCAGCCCTCCCGGTTGTAACGTCCGAGCGAACTGCTTCCATCCGGCCTTTGCGTGGATATGCCGTACTCCTGGCGACTGCGGTTGTATTCAATGCGGTAGCTCCAACGCGCGCCCGATTCGTCCTGTAGGCTGGCCACTCTGGCGTTGTGTGGAGAAGGTGCTTTGGTGCCGCCGCTTGATGAGGCGGCCGCTCCACTTTGCCCTCCATCTGAAGCTCCGCTTCCCATCCCTGCAAAACCGGCCACAGACGGAAGATCCGTGGGCTTGCTGGAATAAGTGACTTGGATGCTTGCGCCTGCGGGGTTGGTGCGCTTGGTGATTTGGCTGTGACCGTCATAGTCGTATTGCCAGAGTTGGCCCTCGCTGTCCGTGACTTGGTCGAGCTGCCCTGCAGCATTCCAGCGGTACTGCACGCTCGCACTGCCAAGGTCTGTAATGCGCGAGATACGCCCGCCGCTGTCGTAGTCAAAGCGGTACAGGACACGATCCTGCGGACCGCGCACTTCGCTCAGACGGCCTTGTGCGTCTCTGACAAAACTCACTGCCGCACCGTTGGCGTTGCTGTAGCTTTGGATGGCGCCTACCGCGTTGTAGGTGATGCTATTGCCCAGCCGGTCATACCACCGCCAGCCGTTGGCACGCGTCTCGATGAGGTTGTCACTGTCAAAGCGGTAGATGCGTCCGGTGCTGCTGCTGGATGCACCGCCGGCGTTGCCCGTGCCAGCCAAGCTCCCTGTGCGTTCGTAGACGCTACCAGCGCGCTCGACGGCCAGCACGCCGCCCAAGGGGTCAGGAATCAAACGCAGGTTGGCCCAGGCGGGGTTGATATACCACTGCCCGGCCGTCCAGGTGCGCTGGATGCGCACCGGGCCCGCCAGCGTTTGCACGCTTAGTTCAGTGTGACGCTCTGAGTATTCCTGGTTGGGCAGGAGGACTTGCTGGGCGTGGCTGGGCATAGCCATGCCCAAGAGCAGAACTGAAGCCAAGAGCAGGCTTGTTGAAGCCTGTCTCCACGTCCATTTGAGAAGGGTCATTCGACTTCTTTCTATTGCTTTATTCATTGGTGACCCGCTAACAATCAGTGGGCGGCGGGCCATCTCCGGGGCCAGGACCGCCGCCGCCAGGGCCAGGGCCACCGCCGCCAGGGCCAGGGCCACCGCCGCCAGGGCCAGGGCCACCGCCGCCAGGGCCAGGACCACCGCCACCAGGGCCAGGACCACCGCCACCAGGGCCAGGACCGCCACCACCAGGGCCAGGACCACCGCCACCAGGGCCAGGACCGCCACCACCAGGGCCGCTACCCCCACGCGCACATCGATTGCACCCCGAAGGAGGGCAGCTAATGATGGGCGTAAAAATGGCGGGCGGAGCGCCCCCATAGCCTCCTGTGCCCCAACCACCACCACCGACTCCATTGCCGGGCCCTCCGACCCCAGAGATCACCGAGGAAGTGGAACAACTGTTACCGGACAGGCGTCCATAGTTGGAACAGGCAGCTCCACTTCGCACGTCACCGCCTGCACAGACATAGGAAAAATAAGTGCACGCGGATGACTGATAACTTGTACAACTGGCGGCCTTGGTAACCTCTTGCGCCTTGGCCGTTTGTACTGCAGCACTTTTCCCTGTAGTCAGGAATTGACGAATGGCGCCTTGGGTTTCTAGGCTTGGGCTGTAGCCCTTGGCCAGAGGCAGCTGTGGGGGCGCCGGTTGAATCAGTGACCCCCGTTTAAACGGTGCTACTGCCGTAATGCGATAGGGAATGACCACACGGCTCTTTGCAGCTAGCTCTTTGGGCATTTCGCCGAAGAATTCGTACCTGTAGTACGCATCCGATGTAGGCAAGGTGAAGTTCAAATCATCAGCCCTTACCAACCCATAGTTACTAACCGTTAGCTCTCCTGTGAACTCTTCCCCGACCTGCATTTCGGGAAGGTTGATGCTCAGGGGCTCCATAAGCACCACAGGGGCGGGCACCTGCGTCTGATAGGTGGCCTCCAGCGTGATGTGGTACTCATCGGTGATGGTGGTTTCCGTGACACTGAACTCGATGCTGATGAGTTGGCTGTCCAAGAACACCCGCTCGTTCGCGGTAAGGCCTGCCTTCACCTGAATGCGGCCGCTAGCGTCGGTGTGCTGCGGCGCGCTGGCCCTCCAGCGATAGTTTCCCGGTGGCAGGTCTGCCAGTTCTGCAATACCTTGACCGCTGCTGACAATGGTCCTGATGTCTGCCGTCAACGCCTCGTTCTGGAGCTTGATCGTGGCCCCAGCCAGACCGGCAATGAGTTGGCCATTCTTGTCCAGGGTGTTGGTGTAAATATCCACCATCTTGAAGCGAGCGCCACCCTGTCCGCTTTGTGCGACGGCAACGGTAACTGGTACTTTTCCTCCGGCATCGTTGTCTGCACTAATGCGTACTTCATATTGGTAATAGCCATCCGCAATGTCGTTTCCCGGACGCGCAATGACTTGCAAACTGGTGGACTGTCCAACATCAAGGTTTCCGATATCTCCGCTGCTTGCCAAACGAACCCACCCGGGTGTGGCAGTGCCCTGGGGGGTTACCAGCTGAACACGGACGTTATGAGCTGCTGCCAACCCCTTATTGGTCAATGACACAGAGCCGCTGGCGGATTCACCTTGCTTTACGCCAATCTCCAAAAATCCGGGAGTTGGACTTAAGCCTGGCGTTGCTTCGAATAACTCATAGTCCAAGCGCAGCTCCGCGCGGGGAGCGCTGCCGCTTTCCTGAGCAAACGCCTTGAGAACGATGGTGCCCGTGGCGCCCGCTGAGACACTTCCAGTGATATTTAAAGTGACCGGCACACTTGTGCCTGCTGGCACATCAACAGGTTGCCCTAGATCCAGAGTGATGCCGGGCGGCAAACTGCCGGAAGGTTGATCAGCGGGCAGTGCTTGCCACCGAACCGCCTTAGAACCCGTTCCGGCGCTGGCTCGAGCTTCAAGCGCAACAGCTGTGGTCTGCCCGCGAATGGCATTCACCTTGTATTGACCGTAGTTGAAACTTAACCGGTTGATCGTGAACTGCGCGGGCGCGGGTCGGCTTGCGTACTGCGCGTCGTCTGGATGCACCACATACACCGAATAGGTGCCCGCATCATTGGACTGAGGCACGAAGCTATAACTAAATTGGCCAGTCGCGTTGCTGACAAGCGTGATACGTCGCTCAAACCCTTGCACACGCAGCACCAGTCGCAAGGTGGCATTGGGTACGGGTTGCGCCCCGGCACCCTGCGCTACAACTTGGCCGCTGATGACGATGGTTTGATCGCCGAAAGACAGCGTCGGCGTAGCGACGATGCCCTGAGCTCCGTAAGGCAACGGGGGCGGCGGTGGGGGCGTAGGCACTTGCTGCACGAGCACGGGTCGACTGGTCTGTGCGGACTTGCCGCTCACGCTGGTGGCTGTCGCTACTAGGGTATAGCTTCCATTGGGCAGAGTTGTTGTGTCCCAATCGAGTGCCCAGGGTGCCTGAGTCAGGGTGCTCAGAACGGTCGAGCCCGATGCGCCACGCGCCTCTAACATCACCTGCGCGATCCCGTTCGCGTCAATTGCGCTCACTTGAACGGGCACCGTGCCTCGCACAATCGCGCCCTCTGAAGGACTGACGAAAATCAGGGTTGGCGCGGGCGCGGCGAAAGTGATTTGAACGGACGTGCTCAAAGGACTTGTGCCGCGCGCATTGGTGGCCTGGGCCTTGAGCACGAATTCGCCTTCGCCCGGGAGTGCAACGCTGGCGTTGAATGTGCCCTCGGCCCCCGCCGCTATCGGTTGTCCGACGGGTTGATCGTTTATGAAAATTTGGACCAGAGCGCCGGGTTCTACCTTGCCTGCGACACTGATGGACTGCGTGGCGACCACTGCACCTGTTGTAGGCTGAGTAATGATCGGTGCCGCTGGTAGCTGTAGATCCAGAGAGAACGGCAAGGTCACAGTGGTGGCCCCGCCTTTGCCGTCTTTTGCTACAGCTAGCAATGTATGGTTGCCGTTCGTAAGCCCCAAAAAGCTTTGCAACTGACTGGCAATCACGGGTTGTGCCTCGGTGCTAGGGCCAGGGCTGGCATAGTCTTGACGCAGCACAGGCGCACCATCAATGTACGCTTCCATTGCGGACACCCCCTCGGCGCTATGTGCGCTGAGTGTCAAAATGCCCGAGCGCCGTAGCGTGGCGTTATCAGTTAGAGGCTGTCCATCGAATAAAAGGCTGAGCGTGGGGCCGCCAGTTTGGTCAGGTTTAGAGCCCAAAAATGGTTGGTAAACCACGCCTGCGCTCACACTGCTGCCCTGACCCCCAGGGTTGTTAACGCGATCACGGGGGCCTGTGGCATGTCCCCACCAGTTATTTGAAGCCTGAACGGGACTCAAGGGGCTTTCGTTGAAAGCACCGTAGTCACGGTTTTGCGCCAAGCTACTTCGGCTAATGATGGGCGTAGCCCCTTGTTCGCTCAGCACTCCTGTGCGGTTGTTTTCAATTTGACTCTGGACGATCCGCGGCGAGCCAAGGCCGACAACACGAATACCCACAGTGCTTTGGGAAATGTTCAAGCCACTGAATGCATAGTCGCCACCCGGAACAACCAGAGCAGCGCTCTTATTAGCAATGTGTCCCGGCATGCCTTGGTCGCCGCCTGCATAACGCAGCGTTAGGCCATCTATCGACAGCGTGGCTGGGTCGACCCCAGGCGCCAGAAACAATCCAAGCCAATAGCCAGGGCCTGCTGAAGCTGGGCTGCTGCCAGTCTGTCCAGCGACCTTGTCATCGTGCACGCTTGTGAGCACCACATCGGAACCTGTGGTGATGCGACCTCGAATGAGCATCCCCGCACCCTTGTCGCCAGGGGTGTCCCATGCTGCACCGAACTTGACAACCACGCCCCTGCTCAGCGTAAGCTGAGCAGGGTCGGCAGCGTGAGCTGCGGTGCATAGCGAGCCGACACTCCATGCTACTGCGAACAATAGCCAATGGATGCGCATTACCTCGCGCATCCAAGTAAACACACAGGTAAGACGAGTCAAGGGCAGGACACTGGTAAGCATCCTCATGGGCGCACCTCGATCACTTTAGTAAGCGGCGCAAACCCCGGAACCCTGACCGATAGCGTGGCGGTTCCTGCAGAGACCCCAAGGTAGGCGATCGGCACGCAGGTCTCGTGCACCGGCCACTCCATCACGCTGTCTTCTACCTTCAGTACCGAACTCACACTGCTGCTGATGTTCACCTCGATTGGAATCGGAGAGTAGCTCGTACTGTTTTCTCCAATGCAGATGTTCGCTTCACCCCGGCTGCCGATGCGGACGACCCTCTCATAGTCTTCCATCTCCACCGCTTTTTCGACAACTTCCACCGACGTGGTGTACGTATCCGGATAGTTCACTGCATCTCCGAGCACAGTAGCTTCTATCTGCGTTGAGCCTGGCCGGAGGCCGGTTACCGGCACCTCCACGCCTCCCCACTGCGTGCCTGCTGGGATAACGATCTCCGTTGGCGCAGAGCAGACGGTTGTATCGATACAGCGCACCCGTACGGTCAGGGGCTGAGGAATTTCCTCCCATGAGCCTTGATATTCGGGCGTGATGCTTATATCCGCCACGAAACCTTCTACGACGGACAGCGATGTACCCTCGGTTCTCGAGTTTCTGAAGCGTAGCGTGTGATCTCCATACACCGACTGCAGCTCGGAAACGACACTCAGGTGATCTGTGCTCTCGGCAGCGATGCGGTATTTACCCCGGTGAGCCGCGGCGATGAAGAGGTTCCCAGTGCATGAGCTTCCTGCCGCCATGCTGATGTGATCCAGCGATGTACCTTGCTCCCGGCTGTCATAGATCGCTGCAATCGTTCCAGCAGGAATTTGGGCGGGCACGGTGAGGTTCAGACGCCATTCCTCAGCAATGCCTTGCCCGTTGCCCCAGCCGGCCTCCGGCACCGTCAGGCAGAAAGAGAGGTATCGGCGTACTCCGACGTAATGAAGATCATCGAAGCTCCACTCAACCTGAGGTTCAACCACCACCACAGGAATCGTGGCAAGCTGCGTTCCCTTGGCTTGCGCCTCAATCACGGTTCTACCTAACGCCAAGCCTGTGACGGGAACGGTCACGTACGAAGCCCATGCAGGAATGATGACGGACGACGGCACGCTGCAGATAGTTTCGTCCTGGCAGCGTAGATGTAGCTGCAACGGCATACGTTCAGAGAGGTCCGCGCCATCCCGCTGCCGCACAACGGTGATTGCGGAATCTGTGCGCATTTGGCGACCCACCCAGGCCTCGACAGCACGATCAAAACCGCTATTTTCCTTCCACTCCAGAGTGGTGGGGCTAAGGATCTCAAACGGGCCAAGATTGGCATCGGGAACTCCGGAAGCACGCAACGTCACCTGAGCTTGACCTTTGGTCAGCGCATTGAGCAGGCCTTCTACCTGTAGTGCGGTCTGTCCATCGGGGACGTTGACTTCCGAAGTCGAGAAATCCAGCACTGCAGGATTGGATGAGGTCAACCGAACCACCATGCCCCCTTGGGGTGCTGAATGATCCATGTACACCTCGCCGGTGTAGTCAAGCCCTGCCACCATGGGCGCCTCGAGTCCAGGCAGACGAAGGCCTATTCGGGGTTGGACAGAGTCATAAAACCTGGACTGGTCGCTGTAGCCGGGTGCTTGCGCTTTCAATAGCAGCCTGCCCGGCACCGTGCTGCGCACGGTGAACAGCACTTCGGTACCTCCTTCAGGGATTGCAACAGTCTGAGGAAGCTCGAAAGCACCGGCAGGCTCGGCATCCAACCGCACCGTAAGTCCCCCTGCCGGGGCAGCAGCGTACAACCGCAGCTTTATTTGATACGGTAGCCCGATACCCAACCGGTTGATCGCCGTATCCAAGGCCATGGAGGGGAGCTGGATCACGTCAACGCGGGCCTGCGCGTCATTCACATCTACGCTGCTGGCTGACAGCACGGCGGTGCCTAAGGATTTTCCCTGTACCTCGAAGTCTGCTTTCGTTGCGCCCTCAAGCACCGTCACACTCGGAGTGACAGTCGCTATCGAGGCGGTACGACTAGTCAGATTTACGACGCGCCCGCCTGATGGTGCAGGTTCGTTTAAGACAACGCTCATCGAAGCACTTTTACCCGCGCCCAATTCAAGTTCGTGAGGTTCTATCGCCATTGCCGCTTGTCCAACTTCAACGAATCCCTGCCGTACCAAATATGGTATTCCCACCAGACCCCATTTAACCTGCCCGTGCACAACGCCTGGCGGCACCAGCACTGCGTTAAAAGCATTACCTTTCGCGCTCAGAAAATTTCCTGACGGAGACGATTCAAGATCAATTCGTATAGCCGGACCGCTGTGATCGTTGATAGCCACATGGTTGAATATCGGAGACGATTTCTCAATGACGATGCCGCTGCCGTACTCCACTTGGACATAGTCCCACTGCGTTTGGGCGCTGTTCGTGCCCTCCGTGAAGCGCCATGTTCCCCAGTCACCGGGTGCGGGTGTGGATTTAGAAGACGTGATGATGATTGGTTGGCTCTGCGTGCCTATTGCACGCACTGTCCCTCGCTTCAGCGTAAAGCTTGCTAAGGGATCCATACGAATCTCTACCCCGGGCTCGATAGTGAGCGTCGCGTCTTGATCGAGGGTCACGTTGCCTTGCAGAACGATTGGAGACTGCGATGCGGCCCAGCTGGTGTCGGCCGTCAGGCTCCCACTAACCGTGAGTGCCCAGGCAGAAAGCGGCGTTGTCAGCCACAGTGCCAGACCAAGGACTACGGCTAGTGCTGTGCAGCCGTTGTGACAGGCAGTGCTTCTGCCGATTTTTCGCATCAAAGAGCCGATGAATCGCATGAAATTAATGTCCTCTGATGCTCTCAAGAGCCGCAGCTACTTGGCAGTGCGCGCCCAGCATGGGCCGCAGAATGTTGTTGTTGGTCTAGATATGCTCGGTAATCCGACCATCCACCGCTCAGCCATGCCACTGGCAACGACTCTTTCACCTGCACAGTCTGTTGCCAACGCACAAGAACAGCTTGTTGTGCCATGTCATCAGAGGCAACCACTAGCCACTGGTGAGGTGGCTCGGATGGCTTCGCCTTTTCCGTGTCCAAAATGGCGTGTTGGAGCGTTGCGCCTTCTACGGACGCGGATAGAGTAATTTCTGGCGGTATGGGAAGGCTGGCCACCTGATCGGCCTGAAGTCCAACGCTAACGATCCGCCATTGACCGTCTATGCCTCCCAACCAGACCTCCTGCGGCGTCAGCATGTCTACCCCCCGCGTCCTGTGCCAACTACGCGCGCCGCCCAACAGGACACGCAGCCGCGCAAACCCTTGTTGGCGCAGCGCCATGCAGCTTCTTGTTAAAACTCGCAGGTCGACGCCGGTTCCCACTAAAACCAGAGGTTGATCACGCAGGTATTTTCGGTCTGCTAAAGATGCCAGCGACATCGCAACAGTCCCGGACAAAGGTGTGCGTTCTGAAACCCCAACTTCACGCACGTCCAGCAGCGTCCAATCGCCGCCGTGTGCTTTCTGCACATCAAGCCAACACGCCGTCTCGTCGGCGGAATAAGGCAGTGGCTGGACATGGCCGAATGCGGGGATCACAGCCGGCGAATAGTCCGCTCGCAGACATGTCTGCGCATCAGGTTCCTGAACTGCTGCTCCAGACACCGACGAAAATGCAGCCCAGAGCATTGCTGCCCTGACAAGCATCAGGGCAGGTTGCTTATGGCCTCTCATTTGTTTCTGGCCCGGTAGCGCAACACCATCCCAGCTACTGCAACAAGCATCAAGCTGAGAAGCGCGAGTGCTCGGGCATCCATCGCTGGGATGGGCGCTGGGTTGACTGCCGGGGCGACCGCTGCGATGACAGGACCACCTGGGTCACGGATCACGCCGTTAACCGTCAGGTCGTCGTCCCCCCAGCCACCGTCGCGGATTGTGTAGGTAACCGTGTGACCGCTAATATGCAAACCACGTGGCGGATACCAGATTTTCCGGCCGCCCGAGATTGGAGTGACTCCGTACTTGAGGTAGCCAGTGATTCCCCTGAGATCTGGCCAAGTCGTGGTGATGGTGACTTCTCCACCCAGCGTGCAGCCCACAAGTTCGAAATCGAAGACACCGTGCGGCAGCAGCAGTTTTCCTAGCACCGCCCCCATTCCTTGGGCCGGAAGCAGGCGGGTTGCATCGGGATTGAATGCGCAGGAGGCTCCGCCACCAGAAACTGTTGCAGTGAATCGGCCGGTTCCCGTTGGCGTTGTCCCTTCAAATCGTGGCGTTGGCGTTGGGGTAGACGTCGCAAGGTTGGACAACTGGAAATCCACAGTGCTGGAGCCGCCCTGTCCGACCAAGCCTGCGATCGCCTTAAACGCTCCAACTTGCGCGTTGGCACGCAAAACGGGACTGGTCGCCACACCATCTGGTCCAGTGATGGCTTGAACAACGGTATTGGAGGCAGCAGCGCCGGCTTCAAATTGCGCCGATGCCCCCGTCTGCGGCAGTTCAAAACGCACCGATATACCCGCTTGCGGCTGGCTTTGCGCGTTTACGACTCGAACACTCAAGGGCTTGCCATACAGCGTGCTCACACGCGCCGTTTGATTGGCTCCTTCCACTCCTTGTAGTAACAGCTGTCCAACTGCTGCAGGAAGGTTCTCCAGGGCAAAATTCGCGGCCGTAGTGACGCCGGTCACGCTGGCACTGGCTGTGTATTTGCCCACCACCGAGTTAGCAGTGAACACAGGTGAGGTGGCCACTCCTTGTTCGTTCGTAACGGCGCTTGCACTGGCCCCGCTGACGAAGAGCGCGCTGGAGCTCGATAAGGGAAACTCAAAGCGTACGGTGACGCCCCCAATGGGACGACCAAGCCGGTCAAGAACCTTCGCTTGCAATGGGCTGCCAAAGGGCTGTCCCACAATGGCAGTCAGCACCTCACTCCTCACGCTGATCACCTGGGCGGGCGGTTCCACAGCATCCGGCATCCATCGCGTCTGCACCAAAGCCATCCAGCGCGCGATGTCCAGTTGCAGCTCTTGCAAAGGCAGCGAATTCGGTGATGCAGCCAAGGCATCGATATGCGTCTGTAAGGAAGCTAGGGCAACAATTGTGCTGCCCCATTGGCTTTGCGCCTGAGCGTCCTTTGCCGACGTATTTGCTTGGCGCGCTTCCTCCAACAAAGCGCGACCTGACGTCGTTCCAATGGACAGGGCAGCCAATGTTTCGCCTACCCTCGGCGCCACTACGTCAAGTCCAAGTACAGATAGCGGAAGAATCTGCTCGGCGACGCTTTTTTGATCCAATGTCCTTAAAGCCCGCGAGACGACTTGAGACTGGCCCGACACCTCAGGCATCCGCAACTCCAACAATGCAGAGCGCTCTTGCGCCGCAGTAAGGGTCCATGTCCAGTTCAAAACCTCAGGCGACGCGCCAACCTGCGGCTGTGGGGTCACGTTTTCGTACTGAATGCCTGCGGGCACCGTTGTTTGTAGCGTGACGGCCTTGTCGGGCGTCCCTGAGGAGGCAGGGTTGCGTACGGTCAGGCGGACCGGAACGATTGAGCCCCCGAGTGCAGGCGAGGTTCGTACAACAGGAGTCAACGCTTTGATTTGCAACGCCTGGTACTCAGACCATGCTGCATGCGCTGGATTGGATATCGTGCCCAGCAGATCGAATCCAGCCAATAGCGTTTGGCCATTGCCAAACGTTTGCCCTGCAATGGCTGGCAAGGAAGAGACCTCATAGGAAGCAAGCTTGGAGGCAGATTGCAACTCCAAAGCGTACGCTTTCCCCGCAGTTGTCTGTGCTGAAGCTGCCCCCAGCAAACGCACATCTAAGCCGTTGCCTAATGTGGCATCAGCTGGCACAGCTCCCAGAACGTCTGCTAGTGCCACGACTCCCGGGGCCGCAGCACCTTCCACGATCAACGTGTCGCCTCGCCGCACCGCTGCTCGAATTTCAGCCAGCGAAGTAGCATCCAGACCACTGGTACCACCGCTGAGCCACAGCATGTTGTACTTACCGCTTCGCAGCGCTACCTGCCATTCGCCCAAGCGACCCGTGGCGAACACGTGTTGAGTCTTGCCGGTCAACCATGCCTGGGCCGTTTGTGCCTTTTCTTGCGCGCACATCTCTTGGTCTACAGGCTCAACCTGAGGGCATGAGGTCCAGGCAAGTATGCGAGCTTGAGGTACAAGTGCTTGCGCCAGAGTTACTTGTTCCTGATCGCTTTGCACCAGCAAATTGATTTGTGCTCGATTGTTGCCTGCCACTGGGTCTGTCGTTTGCGCCCCAATAGACGCAGGCCAAGCAATGCTGCGGCTGGATCCATCAGACAGCGTGGCCGCCACGACTGTCAAAGTCAAAGTTGCACTTTGGTCCTTGTTAACGGATCCGACGGCCCATACGCCGTTAACGTAGCTGCCCAACGAAGCACTGGAAGTTTGCAGCGTCAGTCCTTCGGGAACGGCGACCTGAACTGAGACACTTTGCGCGGCCGATGGGCCTATGTTTTGAACTTGGACCGTTACCGAAGCGCTCTGTCCCGGCTTCAGTTGATAGAGGCTCGATTGAATGGAGACAGACGCGTCTGCGGACGTCGTCTCGCCGGTACCCGGGGACGGTGCGCGTTTGGACAAAAGATAGCCTGTGCCATTCGATCCTGCGAGCAGCACGATGTCCGAGATCAAACCTGGTGAAGCCTTTCCACCGACACTGCCTGCGACCCAAGTGCCGTTAACGACCCCGTCGCGCGACGCGGCTTCCAACTGGTACTTGCCCGGCGGAACCGAGCCATAGGAAAAATCTCCTTGCGGATCCGTGTAGCCCTGGAGCAATACGTTTCTTCCTTCGGCGTCCACACCTTTGAGTGTGACCCCGAGGTTGCCTTCTGCAAGCTCGCCGGGTTCACGGATGCCATTGCCATTGCTATCTCGGTACACCTGACCGGCCAAGCGGGCAGTGGCGCTCTCTGACATCACCAATGTGTATTGGCCGGTCGAGTTCGCATCAAAGATATGGACAAAGTAATTCCAGCTCAGATCCTGGTTTCTGGAGCGGCTGAGCCAAAAATTTTGTGCAAGCAAAGCCTTGCCATCACTGCGCAGCACTTGCACAGGTTTTTTGCTTCCCCGTCCTGGATCCGCCAGCTTCACATGGACGAAGCCCTGCGTAGCGGCAAACTGAAGCGACAAGTTTCCACCTGCTGTCGAGGTCAGTGAAGCGGTGGGGGAGACATTGAAGACCGGGTTGTCACCGCCTTCAGAGTCATAGACCCTGTAGCCATCACCTTGCTCTGCCAGGAAATCATCGATATCGTCGTGTCCGGGCAGGTCAACACGCACATCGTGGACCAATTTGTGCGTGACTACTTCTTTGATCAGCGACGTGACAGCGCCACCCAGGGAGTCCGCATGCACGAAGCTTGCATTGAATTCCGTAAAGCGGCCCGCCAAAGTGGTTTGCATGAGCCAACGACCCATTTTGGAGGTCAGAGGGGCAATGTCGCCAAAGTCCAGCAGCAGACTTTTACCCGCCAACTCGTTGCCAACATAGCCTCCAAGAATCAGGAAGTCGATCAACAAGCCTTGTCGGTTCTCCACGATCTTAGGCTGCGCCGATTCAATTCGCGTCTTGTTGGCTGGACCAGCGCCCACGTTGGCAATACGTACGCCGAGAGTGAATGTCTCTGGCGGCTCTACCTCGGGAGTGAATGGATCGTCTGCGAACACATCCGTGGGCAGAAAGTAGTCAAGCCGCAACAATGGCTGGGGGCGCACCACTACGTAGTCAGGGGTGACGTTTACGGTGCTGGTCTGTCCGTCCAGCGTATAGGTGACGCGGGCACCGATGTAGTAGAGCCGCCCCTCGGGCGTGGTTCCTCCGGCACCTTGCGAAGGAATGATTAACCAACGGATATCGGCAGTCGTTTTTGCAGGGAGACTTGCACTGCCGTCCGTAGCAGACAGACCCGTGAGGGTGTCTGCCCTAACAAAGAATGTTGCTCCTGCCGCATTGGCGTCGGAGGTAGCAACAACATCGTTTTGATCCTGATCCTTAAAAAGGAGATCAATTTTGACATTGCTAAGAGCGCTCGAATCAAGGCCATTTCTTATGACCATGTGCGCGTCAAACGCTTGACGCTCCAGCGATAGCTTTTGCTCAATGACAATTTTTACTTCTGCGCATTCAGCGTCCTGAGCTTGAGCGGCACGCGCCCATAGGCCAGCAACGCAAACAAGCAAGGCAGCCGCGATCCACCACCAAGTGAGTCGGTTGCGTAGCGCGTAGCGTTGAGAAAACTCACCCGATAGCTTTCTCCAGCGCATGCGCGCCCTCCCTATTTTTCTTGTATGGTGATTCGGTAGCGCCCTCCAGCGCTCTTTTTCGAATCCCTGGCTTAGTTTTTTTAGCTCGGCGCATAGTAAGCGGAACTGAAGTAACTACTGTTACAAGAAGTTTTGAAAATTCTCTTTTTGGCGGTCTGAGGGTTGTGAGCACGCATGTAAGTGCGCGTTTGCACGGCTATGAGTTCGACAGTTGCCGCTCTTGAGGATTAACCACGCACACGTTTTCGGAACGCCGGCGCTGGCCACGAACTTAGGAGATGTATTTAGTCCGTCCTGAACAACCTGAAACGCCCCGGCTGTTGAGGAGGCTCAAGTAGGCAGGATGAAGTCTCAGCCTGAGAAGGCCGGCGTGAAAACACCTCTTTGGTGGTTCCAGGCTAAGGTTTCCCAAAATTCTCTTCGTTGCTGACCGGCTGCGCCTTGGCTAAATGCAAGGGCATGGCCCGTTGGCTCGGCTAAAAAATCCAACAGATACATCCCGTAAAGCACAGGGTTTTCTTGATTCAACGAGTAGATGACGAGTGATAGGTTCGCGGTGGCACGGGCGTCTCAGGCGCCGGCGTATTCACCTATCAGCACCATTGCCGGGATTCCGAGATTTGCATTGATGCGGCGGATCATGCCCAAGGTCAGGGGCCGTTTGCGAGCTAGCACCTCATAGACGCGATTGCTCTTGCCGATAATTGGCTCCAAATCTTTGATCGTGATGCCACCTTGCTCCATCCGAAATTTGATAGCTTCAATGGGGTCTGGGAGGCTGATGGGGTAGTGCTTCGCCTCATAAGCTTCGACCAACGTACCAAGAATCTCCAGCTCTTCGCCCTCCGCAGACTCGAGCACTGGATCAAAATCTATGAGGTCAGAAATGCGCGCCAGTGTTGCGCGATACGTTTCATCGGTGCGGATGGCTCTGACTTCCATGTCGATTCTCCTTAAAACCTTGGGTCACTTTGACTGATCTATCAGTGGCCGCCTCAACGCGGTCGTACTGTGCGTGGGTGCCGACAAACTTGATATAGACCCACTGCATGCGATAGGCGATGGCCACGATCAGACGGTAGTCATTACCCTTGATGTTGAACACCACGCGGTTGTTTCCGACAATGCTGGCATTGCTAAACTGCGCTTTCACATCTGCCGGGCTGGTCCATTGGGCAAGTTTCGCGGCCTCGTGCCACGATTCCAATGCTCCTTGCGCGTCCTTGTACTGAGGCTGGCCGTAGAAGTTGACCAGTGCGGAGTGCGCGACGATGTGCATGGATCAATCATAGTCCCAAAACGGGACTAAAGCAACTGACAGCTTTTTTGGGCAGCAGCTACGCAAGGTGCGTGTGGAATCTCGCCGGGCGTTGAGCGATGACCCCCCTCCTCCATCCTGCAAACAAGCAGATCAGGCCACTCAAAATCGCGCGTGTTTAGACTCGGATCAGCACTGATGAGCAGGACCTAGTGCGGCAGGAAGGAGTCGTCGCGTCAGCAATGGCGGCGGGCTTTAACGTAACCGGTATCTACCGGGAGAAGGCTTCAGGGGGCGGGCCGACCGTTAACGAGCTGCTGCGTTATGAGCTATGCCGCGCCTGGAATCTCGCGGAGCGTTGAGCGATGACCCCCCATGGACAACTTTATCTATAGGCCAGACTGCATCGAGAGTTGGCCTCTCCGGCCGGCTCGTTGAGCAATGACCCCCCCCCTCCCCTTCGTCGAGCAAAAGCGGCCCAGCTGGCCGGGTGCAGCTCGTCTCAAATCAAGCGTGTGTGAGCTGCTACCCCAAAGAGCGTTGGTCGTAAGTCGCCTGTAGATTGAGCCACCCCTGCGCTTTGCGTCTTACCCTTGGAGCTTCCATGCCTGACACCTTCGCGCTAACGCTTGCCTCCTGGGGACAGCTAACGCCTTCTTCCGCCTCCCTGGAAACCACCGATCAGGCGCCGCCTGATCGGCTTTGAACCCCTTCACGCCTGATCAGACGTTGCGCCGGCGTGCCAAAGTGCGTCGAGAACGGGCTCAGGTGATGGCTGCGCGTAAAGATAGCTACCAGATATCTTCATTAATCTGGTAGCTATCCGATAACTAGGATATCCGATAGCTATATAGTATTCTGGTAGCTATCAGATAACTAGGATATCCGATAGCTATATGGTATTCTGGTAGCTACCGGATATCTTTGGAGTCGTTCATGCCCACAGTCGTGTTTGTCAGTCCCAAGGGGGGCGCAGGAAAAACCACTGCGGCTCTGATCCTGGCGGCTCAGTTGGCGCGTAGTGCAGCCGTGACCGTGATCGATGCCGATCCCAACCATCCGATCAAGAGTTGGGCGGCAGAAGCCGACGCACCGAACCTGACGGTTATCGCGGATGCGGACGAAGAAAACATCCTCGAGCGGATCGAGGAGGCCGCGGCTCAGACGCCGTTCGTGGTAGTCGACCTGGAAGGGACTGCCGCCAAAATCGTACTGCTGGCGGTCAGCCAAGCCGATCTAGTAATCGTTCCGACCCAAGGCTCCCAGCTGGACGCGGAGCAGGCCAGCCGGGCGCTGCGCGTCATCAAGCAGCAGGAAAAGATGTCGGGACGCCCAGTACCGTTTTCGGTACTGCTGACGCGCACGAGCGTGGCGATTCGGACGCGCAACATGGCGCACATCCAGCGTGGCCTGATCGAGGCCGGGGTTCCCGTCCTGAAGGTCGAGCTGCACGAGCGCGAGGCGTTCCGGGCGGTGTTCTCGTTCCGGCAGCCGCTGGAGCGGCTGAACCCTGCCGAGGTCGGCAACCTGGAAAAGGCCATTGCCAATGCCGAGGCGTTCGCCAACGAGGTGGTGGAGCTGCTGAGGGCAGGGCAGGGGACAGCCGTTCAACCCTCTATTGCGAAGGTAGCCTGACATGAGCCGAGTCGATCCCTTCATCGATCTGAGCGATTTCGCGCCCAAGGCCCAAGCCAAGCCGGTCGAGGCGCAGCAGATCGAGCGCATCGCGAGCGAGATGGGTTTTCCAAGCCGGCAGGCGAACGTGGCACCGGTGGTGGCCAAGACGGCGCGACAGCGCCGACGCTACACCACGGGCCGCAATCAGCAGCTCAATGTCAAGGCCACGGCCGAGACGGTGGAGCGCTTTTATCGCCTGGCTGATCAGCAGGGAGTGCCCTTGGGGGAATTGCTGGACCAGGCGCTGCAGGCGCTGGAAAAAGCCACCCAGAAGCCAGCCTGAGGCGCGCACTCATGGCGACCAAAGACTCCAAGGAGTGGCTGAAGGAACGTGTCGAGAAGGCGAAGGAGGAGATGGCGCGACAGGCTACAGGCCAGGAAGCTTTGCCGGCGCAATTGCCCCTCTGGCCGGACTCGGTCCGCGCGGTGCCGAACGCGCTGTTGCGCGGCGCGCTGTTCAGCATTAGCAACGTGCGTGATGTTGTTAAGAAGCGCACCTTGCTGGCCTCGGTTAAGGGCATCGAGGTCCGTTTTAAGGGCGAGCGACTGAACCAGACCGACCTGGACACCTGGGAAACCATCATCCATCTGGCGCGGACCCAGAAACTGGGCTCGAAGGTGCAGTTTTCAGCTCATTCCATGCTTACCATGCTGGGCCGGCACCACGGGCGCGAGCAGCACGAGCAGCTGAAGGAAGACATCTCACGCCTGACCGGCGCGGTGGTCGAAATCACGATCAAGGAAGAGGGCCAAGCCTTCGGCGGCACGATGGTGCAGAGCTACTACCGGGATGAGATCGAACAGGTTTACGTGATCGAAGTGTCGCCCCAGCTCCTGAAGCTCTACCAGGCAGGCAACACCTACATCGACTGGAGCGAACGCCAGCAGCTGGGCAATGCGAACCTGGCCAAGTGGCTGCATGGCTTCTACAGCAGCCATGCCGTGCAGCTGCCGTACAAAGTCGCCACCATTCGGGATCTATGCGGCGCCAAGGCCAGCCAGCGGCTGGGGGACTTCCGAAAACTCCTTCGCACAGCACTGGATCTGCTGGTGAACAAGAAGACCTCGATCACAGGCTGGGAGATCGATGAGAACGATTGCGTGGTCGTTACCCGGCGTCCTTCCAAGAGCCAGCGCCGCCATCTGGAGCGGTGAAAGGCACGGCATTCCGCTCCCGGTCTGGCCACTTTCAGGTAAACGAAAGCTCAAAAATGAGGGCGCGAAGAGGGCAGGCGATACAGAAGACACGGCATTACGCTCCCGTCTAAGCCTTCAGAAATGCAAATCTGAGCTACTTAAAGTGACAAAGCGAGGGATTACGCTGTACGAGACACGGCATTCTGATCCCTGTGGATAACGGCACGGCATTCTGCTCCCGGTGGCACGGCATTCCGGTCCCGCTACCACGGCATTCTGCTCCCGGCGGCACGGCATTCCGGTCCCGAGAAGACTTTAGAAAATGACGAAAACCCCAATCGTGACAACCACTTAGCTGGTTTTTAATAAAACACTAATCTTCTATTAATCTTTCTTAAATCTAAGGAGAGCAGGGGTATACACACCAGACCCCCCAAGGGGGGGTGATACAAAAGCACTTCGTGCCGCCCCCCCAACTCCGGCTTGCTGCGCAAGTCCTGCGCGCTGCGCTTGCCAGGGCTTCGCCCTCGACACAAGGTCTCACCCAAAACAGTTAATCAAAAAGAGGGCACGGCGTTTAGCGGGGGCCGCAGGCCTGCTAGCGAGCCTTCCATGCGTTTGTTCACTTGGTTTGAGGGGTAGGGCGCTTAATCTCCTTTCGGCGCCTCTAAGACCATGCACGCCGAGTTGGTGTGCGCGGCGCTGCAACTAGCCATCGCGCAACGCCAACCGGCACCGGGGCTGATTGTTCACTCCTACAGCGGCGGCCAGTACGCCAGCACGCTGTATCAGGCGCTGCTGGTCCGTCACAGCTAAGTTGGCAGCATGAGCCGCAAGGGCGACTGCTGGGCTGACTTTGGGTTTTGCACAACGCAGTGATGGAGCGTTACTTCCTGAGCGTCAAAACGGAGCGGGCCTAGCAGCGCGACTACGCCAACCACCTTTGCAGAGAGGGTGCTCCTGCGCTTGGCCGCACCCTTGTGTACCGCCGCCAGGGGTCCAGACGGCTATTGCTTCGTCGGCTAAGTCCGGTACTTTGTAGAGGCTGGCACTTTCCAATCCGAAATAGTCAAATGAGCCAGCTCTTGAAAAAGCACGCTCTCTCTGTACGCACGCAACACCATGTTGCTATTCACGTAGATTTGCTGTCCTCGCTGAGGGGGGGGCAGCTACGACATTCGCGGCGACCGCGTGTACGTCGAAAAGCGGGCCAGCGGGCCAGCGGGCCAGCGGGCCACAGCGGCGGCACTTGGCCAACCTGGGCAGAAAGCCCCGGAAACCTCGCGGCAGATACCGTTCCAGCGGCTAGGCTATCCACAGGCCAAACAGGCCGTAAAGCCGCACCAGCGCTAGGTTTCAGCCCCTTGAGAAAACCAAGCTAATCCTCTCAAATCCTTCTTTAATCAACGCGCGCGGAAAACGCGCCGTTTTTGATCGAGCGAAGCGAGACCAAAAACTGACACGCCGCGCCCACCGCTGCGCGGCGAGAGAAAGGTAAGGCAGGAAAGCCGGACACACGGCCAGCACTTCGCCCTAATCTAGCCAAAATCTATCCGCTTATAATAATATTATTTTATCCGCGCGACGGATAGAAATATATTTGTTTAGTGCGATTGAAATTTATCCGCTTATCAGATATGATTGCATCATTGCAACGGATTAAAACTATTCACTTAGTCAGATAGAAAGGAATCCGCTATGCAGTTTAGAGAGCAAGGCAAGAAAATCCAGTGCATCCGCTCGACCTATGACCCAGCCAGCAAGCGCAGCCATCAGAAGGTAGTCTCAGCGTTTGACCGTTGGGCGGATAAGTTGCCATCCTTTGAAGTGGCCGACCTGACCGATACAGAGCGGCAGGAGCTGGCGGCATGGTTTGAGGCGCGGCAGTCGGTCAAGGCCGAGCGCATGAACCAGTACCGGGTAATGGGTGCTGCCTCGACCTTGATGCAGCTTGCCGAATCCATCAGGGCCACGGGCTCGGCCATGACGGATAGCGAAGCCGCCTTGACCTGGAGTGCCTTGGCTGCTGTGGGCAAGGCGCTACGCAAGGCAGGCCACCCGAAGCCGCAGCGCGAGCGCCCGGCCTCTGTGGTGACTGGTCAAGCTGATCTACTGGCTGAAGCCGTAGAGCCTGCTGCCACCGCTTTGCCCCCTGCATCAACTGGCATATGATGATGCAGTCGGTTAGCAGCAAGCCATGTTTTCGCAAGCGAAAACTGTCCTCTTCCCTTCGGTCATCGCCCCCACTCGCTGCGCTCGGAGGGTTGTAAATGCAGAAGCCAGAACACCCAGCAGACGGCCCTGCCGCTGCTCCACCGCCCCCAAAGCGTGGGCGCGGTGGCCGTCCCAAGAACGCCCCCGGCACCGTGCGCGGCACCACCATCGGCGTGCGCGTGTCGCCCACCGAGCTGGAAGCGCTCCAGACCAAGGCCAAGCAAATGAGCATGACCCCGGCGCACTGGTTGCGCGAAGCTGCACTGGCGCGGCGACTGCCATCGCCGCCCGTGCCTGCGATCAACCGCGAGCACTACGCCAACCTGGCCCGCCTGTCCGGTAATCTGAATCAACTGGCGAAGCTGGCGAACAGCGGCCAGCCCGTCAGCGTGAATTCGGCATTTTTGCAGCGCCTAGACGCAGAAGTTGGGCGACTTCGGCTGGCCCTGCTGGGTGCAGGCGGCCGCGAATGATTGCCAAGGCCGTCAAAGGGAAGGGCTTCCGTGGAGCGCTGAACTACGACCTAAAAAAAGAGCAAGGGCGCGTCATTTCAAAGAACATGGCCGGTGAAAATCCGCGTGAACTCGCCGCCGAGTTTGGCGAGATTCGCAAGCTACGCCCCACCCTTGGCAAAGCCGTTTTGCACGTTTCTCTATCCGCTGCACCCGGTGAAAATCTCACAGATGAGCAATGGATCGAGATCGGAAAGCGCTATTTAGATGGAATGGGCTTGGAGCAAAACCAATTTGTCATCACCCGGCACACCGACACCGAGCACGAACACATCCACATCTTGGCGAACCGCATCCGCTTTGACGGCAGCGTCACCAGCGACAGCCAAGACTACAAGCGGCAGGAAACCATCATGCGCGAGCTGGAGAAGGATTACGGGCTGCAACGGGTCGCCCCGAGCCATGAGGCCGAGCGCAAAGCGCCGACCAAGGGCGAGATCGAGGGCGGCATCCGCACCGGCCAGCCATCGGCACGCCAGCAGCTCCAGCAGTTGGCAGACGCAGCGGCCAAGGATTGCGGCAGCTTCACCGTGTACCAGGAGCGACTGGAGGCCGCTGGCGTTGAGCTGGTGCCGGTCGTCCAGTTGGAGGGCGCGAAGCTGTCCGGCCTGTCCTACCGGCTGGACGGCGTGACCATGAAGGGCAGCGATTTAGGCAAGGGCTACAGCGCGGCAGGGCTGGCAAAACGAGGGGTAACGTATGAGCAAGACAGAGACTTTGCGGCAGTCCGCAGCAGCATCGAACGAGATGCGCGCCGAGCGTTTGGCGACGCAACTGGAGAACTTGAGGCAGGCCAAGCACCAGAGCGCGGAGGAATTGGCGCAGGCGCTGGAGCCGTTGGCGCAGGCGCTGGCCGCACTGACGGACGAGACACGCCAGACACTGGCCGAGATCGACCGCAAGAGCCGGGAGCAGGGCGAGAACTTCAGCGCCCAGATCAGAGAAGCGGCCCAGAGCTGGAAAGACGCAGCAGCGGAGGCGGAGACAGCAGCCAAAAAACTGAACCAAGCAGGTCAGCGGATGGAGTGGACGCATTACGCACTAGTCATGGCGACGGGATTGATTACAGCGGGGCTCGTCAGCGTGTTATGGCTCTTGCTGGCACCGCCGACCGTTCAGAACCAACTGGACGCGAAATCGGTAGCCGACCACCTGAAGCCCGCCGTGATCGAAGCCTTGAAGCCATCCAGAGGCAAATAAACGCGCTGGACGTGCCGCGTTTCGAGGTCGGAATCCGCGAAGACAAGACCGGAAAAATGATGAACCGGGAATGGAGCCGCGCCGAGGTAGAGCAGTCCGCCGCGTGGCTCAAGCGCATGAACGCCAAGGGCAACGACGTGTATATCCGGCCCGCTGGCGATCATGGCCTTGTGCTGGTCGATGACCTGACGGCGGATAAACTTTTATCTATGCACAATGATGGTTTTCAATCCGCTGCGCAGATAGAAACCTCTCCGGGTAAATATCAGGCATGGGTCAAAATGTCGGATAAACCACTATCCGCCGAAGTCCGAGAGCAGGCGGCAAAGGGACTGGCGAAGCGCTACGGCGGCGACATGAGGAGCGCCGACAGCCGGCACTACGGACGGCTGGCCGGATTCACGAACCAGAAGCCCAAGCACGCCCGCGACGGCCGTCAGCCCTATGTGTTGGCCCACGACTGCCCCGGAAAGCCCGCTACAGCCTCACCAGCGTACCTAGAGCGCATCGGGCAAGGGCTGGATAGGGTGGAGGCTCAGAAAGAGCGCCGGACGCGCCTAGAGGCGCTGGGCGGCTACACATCGCCCGGCCATGGCTGGACGAGCGACCCCGGCCACGAATACCGCAGGCAGGCGCAGCGGCTGATGCAGCGCTACGGCAAGGAAGCGGACTTCTCGCGGCTGGACTGGATGATTGCCACCGAAATGGCGAAATCTGGCCGATTCAACGCCGATGGCATCGCGCAGGCAATCGGGCAGCACTCACCGCAGGTGGAGAGGCGCAAGGCTGGCCACGTCGAGGACTACGCCAAGCGCACGGCGGCGAATGCCTGGCAGTCGCCAGAGGTGCAGCAGCACCGGCAGGAACAGGCGCAAGAGCGCCAAGCGCAGCGAGGCAGCGACCAGGATGGCCCCGGCATGAGCCGCTGATCTTACCCAGCCGCGCAGCGGTGGGGGTGTGTCAAAGTAGGATTTAGGCGGCGCTGGCAGGGGGCAACCCCGGCCAGCACCTAACCAAAAACCAACTAATAGAGGGTTAGAAATCGCTGAAAACGAGGATACCGCGCCACAGCGCAAAGCCAGCCACGTTGAATTAGCACAAGCTCAGCGCCGCCATGACGCGCGCTCGCCTTATCCGTTTAAGCTTTCGTAGGACCTTCAGATGCAGCTGTACGTACTGTCAGATCTCCACGCTGAGTTCGCCGCCTTCGAGCCCGATCCCGAGGCTCTGAAAACCGCTGACGTGGTAGTTCTCGCTGGTGACATTAACAACGGGGAGGACACACCCATTTGGGCACGCGAGAAGTTTGGTGACAAGCCAATCGTGCTGGTCATTGGAAACCATGAGTTTTACGATCGCCACTGGGATAGGTGTCTGATGGATATGCGTTTCGCTGCCCAACAGGCTGGGGTGCACTTTCTTGAAAACGAAGCCATCATCATTGATGGCGTAGACTTTTTCGGAGCGACGCTCTGGACTGATTTCGAGTTGTTTGGCTCCAAAAGCGAGTCCATCACTAACGCGAGCCGCTACATCGCTGATTACAAGGCCATCTCGGGCTGTAATCCATGGAAAACTATCGAGCGGCACCGCGCTAGCCGTACCTGGCTGGCCAAGCAGTTGGCCACCGAACCTGAGCGGCCTCGCGTGGTTGTGACGCACCACTATCCCAGTCCGCTCTCCACAGACCCCCAGTTCGCTGATGATCCGGAAAGCGCTGCATTCGGCTCTGATCTACCGCCTGCATTTTTCAAGGGCGTTGACCTGTGGATACACGGCCATACGCACACTTCTTTCGACTACGAGACGCATGGGTGCCGTGTAGTGTGCAATCCCCGTGGCTACCGGCTGCGCGACAGCACTTTTGAGAACCCTCAGTTCGACCCAGGGTTGCTCATTGACGTTTGAACGCGCTGCCCCTTGGACACCTTGGCAGTGCTCTTCACGTCTCGTTCCTGATGCGTAGCGAAGCCCTGTGCTTGCTAATTAGTCCTTGATAGATTCTTTGGACCCGGCTCGACATCAGGCGGTTCTGAACAAGTCGGATCGGCAATCTGCTGGCAATTAGACCCGGAGGGTCGGAGGCGGGCAGTGAGTAGTACACCCGCATGCCAACATGCCAACATGCCAACATGCCAACATGCCAGGGTAATTCCGATGGCAATGCGACCCTTAAATGCTTATCGATGACCGTGGATTGCTGACTCTGGTTCGCATTGTTGCGCGTCCTCCGTCGAGAAATATTGGCGCGCATCGTCATTTCTTAACTATGGGGGCGAAGTTGCCTTTCGCATCGAGCTGGCCGTGTTCCCGCGTTCCAGCTCTGTTGTCGATCCAAATGGCCTCTCCTGAGTGGTCAGGGGACATGGAAATCCGGACCGGGTTTGCTGCGACGATGGCCTGCAGCGCATGGCATTGCTTGGGATCGGCTAGCACGTCGGCGAGAGCTTTCAAAATTTCCATGGTCTGCTCCGGTTGTTAGATCAATCTTCCTAAAAGTGAGCCGCCCCGGGGATTCGTCGAAACCATCTGGTTTGAGCCAAATCTCCACCGTGGAGGCTACTGGCAAGATGCCGGTACTAGTTTGCCTTAGCTTCTGCAGCCAGGATTTCGCCGATCAGTTCGAGCAACCGGTGGTGGATAAACCAGGACACCCATTTCAGCGTAGCCTGTTCCACAGATTTCCTGGTAGGCCAACCGGCGATGAATCACCTCGGCCTCGTACAGCTCGTTGATCGTCTCAGCCAATGCGTTGCCGTAGCTGTCCGCCTTGTTGCCCACCGAAGGTTCGATTCCGGCCTCTGCCAGCCGTGCCTTGTACCGAATGCTGACGTATTGTGAGCCGCGATCGGAGTGATTGACCAATGCGCCTTCACGCTCTGGCTGCTTGGCACAGAACGCCTGCTTCAGGCATCCAGAACAAAGCCATGTGGGCATGGATCTGCTCACACGTCAGTCGAGGATGCGCCTAGCGTACACATCCATGACGAAAGCCACGACAGCCGGCCTTGCCTTGATCGACGCGCTCACATCCCACACTTTCAATCAAATTACCGTTGTACGCGTCCCCGCGAGAGAGGGGTGGGAGATCTCACCTTGGGCTGGTCGCTGTTCGTCGCCGACGTCAGTAAGTCACGCACGTCAATAGGGAATGCTGCTGCGACTTCGTAGATCACTGTCAAAGTGGGATTTGCTTGGCCAGATTCGATCCTACTCAGGTAGGTCCTAAAAAGCCCGCACCGATCTGCCAACTCCTCCTGTGTCAGACCATGCTCTGCCCGCAGCTCCTTGACGCGCAGCCCAAGGTTTCGTCGTGGATCTATCTGTTTTGAGGCCGTTGGCGGGCGTTGAATGTGCACGCCTCAACTCTCAGATATGTATACTTATTCGTACACACACTAATTCGTACATTCGCGTGGAGCTTGGTGCTTCAGCGTGTAGCGACTCCGCAGGCCCCTATCTCTAGTTCGACCAGTGTTTCTGACCCAGTCCCGCGATCAAGTCCAGCTACTTCCCGTTTCAGATCCTGATCCATGTTTCTGGCGTCAAGTCACTCTCGCCTCGGATTCTTGCCAGTTGTGTGTCGTTGCGATGAGCCCAGAGGACCACACCCGCACGGTGTTCGCAGCGACGTCGGAGCTGGAGCGCATTGCCCAGGAATCACAGATCACTCACGTTGCCTTGCTCTCGCCAAGCCGTGTCAACAGCACCGACCACTGGGCTTTGGATCCCATCGCGGAAATCTGGCGTTGCGCGGCCACTCTGCCAGGCGAACAGATTTGTCAGGGTTGGACTTACGTGCTGGCCGACGGCCGCGAGCTTCTCGATTGCTATGGCCTGGATGCGATGTTTGAGTTTCGCCGGACCACTCTGACGTACAGCACCCAAGCCCACGAAACGGCGTCAGCCGAATCTGCTCACTGAGTTCGAATCGTATAAAAAAAGAGGGAGTCCAGTGGCCATTCAAAGTGGGAACAAGACGCTGGAGCGGTATGTCATTAGAGGCACAGTCCATGGCGTAAATCAATCCTCCCAAGCGACTTACAGCGAGAAGCATTCCGTACTCGCCCAAGGCACCTACCTGTCTTGTTCGAATGAGCACAAAACATCCTGGTGGATTGAAAACGTCGATGGAACCGAGAAGCAGTTGCTCATCCATGAGGTGATTCCCCTGCGTGATGGACACGAGGTTTCAGCGATCTACCTGGGCTGGAGGGATGCTGACTCTATATGGCCAGTCGCAGTTTTCAATGCGACGACTAAACAGTTCTTTCGCTACTCCTCGGAAGTCATTGCCAAGCAAGTGAGCCTTGACGGCGTTCGAGGAGGATGCCTTCTGTTTATTCTGGGTCTTTTAGCGGTACCCGTTGTGCCCATCGTTACCAGCAACTTCAAAATGGGCTTGGAAGGCTTTGGTATTGGCGTAGCAGCATTCATCGGGGCATGCGTGCACAACTTCCGCCGGAACAGTCGTCGCGTGACCCAGTTTGACAAAGACATCCAGTCTGAGATCCATGCTGCTCTGGGATGGGATAAGTCGGTCCCCGAAGGGGTTTCAAGCAAGGTGTGGACAGAATAATCAGGGGACACGCACACTTCCTGTCGATACTGCCGTGGCGCTGCGCTGTGCCCAGCTGCATGTGCCTGACAAGCGTGGCGAGCGCGATGCACTCATAGCGGCCACGGCCCTAGTTCACGGCATGACCGTGGTGACGCGCAACGTCGTTGATTTCCAGCACACTGGAGTCGCCCTGATCAACCCCTGGGTGGGCCAATGATCGACAAAAAACCGATCCGCCAGCTGCTTATAAGGAGTGGCTCACCACTGAAATTCAGGCGTCTATTGACGACCCACGTCCAAGCATCCCCCATGATGAAGTAATGGCTCAGATGGCATGGGTTCTGAAGTTTAGAAGTCGCGCTCCTGCAGGCGCTGCAGCACCCCGTCCGAGGGCATTGCGCATTTTTGAGGGAACGAGCTCTTAGGGCCTCTGAAATTCGCTTAAACAACTATTTTATGGCTGTGCCATTCCGGTCCCGGTTTGCTCGGCTCGCTCCGAAGATATTGCAAAAGATTGGCCGTGCAGAGCGCGGCGGGGGCACGGGGGCGTGGCCCCCGTCGAAGAGAGGCCGTGGTCAACCCGGTCCAGGCGGTGGGCGGTCAGGGTGCAGCCGCCCCGCCGTCCACCGCCTGGGCGAGGTAGTCCACGGGCGAACGGGCCACAGGGCAACGGCTTAAATTTTTCGACCTATTTCAGCGTGGTCTATGGGCCGATCCAGCTCCCGTTGCACCACGGGAATTCAGACGTATCAGACGCGAGCAGTCGCCGAGAGCGAAGGCGAAGGCCCTCACTGCGGGCTAGCTGCACAGCATGCTGAATATTCCACCTTTGAGCCGCTGAAACTGCTCACAGAATCTGTGGAGAAGCCTGTGGGCTTCTTTGGGTTCGAAGGTACCGAACCCAAGCCACAAGCGGATTTCGGGGCGGTGCGCCGCTCATGCCCAAGCAACAGGCAATAGAAATAAAGCTAGAAGGGGCGGAGCTCACAGCGTGAGCGGTAGCAAGCCTGATAGCCGCACAGGAAGGGCCTGAGCAGCCGTCCTACGAGCCTCAGTGGTTTTATGGAATGCCAAACCTTGGAGAGAGGAATAACGTCTGGTCTCTCAACTACAGGAGCTGTCATGCCCCAAAACACGAAAGATAGCAAAGGCGGTAAATCGCACCCAACGCAAAACACCGGCGCCAATGGCGGCAAGAGCTCGGGTACGGGCAAGGCCGACTCAAAGTCTGGATCTCCCACAGGATCACAAAACAAGGGTGAGAAGAAAACGACTCCTTAATGCTGCCTGGCGCGCGCGCAGCAAAGCAGGTTTGCGTGCGGCGCCTAGCCCGCCTGTATTGCAGGCGCCCCTCGGAACACAGTTGATTGCGGCAATACCAGCAATTTGGTCGCCTCTCCTAGCGTGCCGGCAAGCCAGGTGTCTACATCAGCAGCATCAATCGGAATCACACTTCGCTTGTCTTGCGCATCAAGTGGAGCCTTGGGATTGGGCTTGTGCATCCTTCTCATGAGCGCATGGTGATCGGCGTTGATCGTCAACATGGTGTAGCTCTCCCGCAGCTCGCCAGTGGCCTTGTCGGTCCAGGTATTCCATAGACCAGCCAGCGCCCAAGGCGCACCGTCGTCGCGTGTAAAGCGCCACCATACGTTTTTGCCCGTTTCCCAATTGGGTTCATCAAAAGTTGCAGCGGGAATGATGCAGCGTTGCCCCCGGGCCCAAGGCTGCTTGTAGCTGGCCTTATCGGCGAGCTCTTCGCTGCGCGCGTTATTGGTCGGATATTTCAGATGCGGCTCTTTTGCGAACCAAGGAATGAGTGCCCACTGGCCAGCTACCAGCTCGCGCTTGTATTCCGTAGACTCGCGCGCTCGGCGTATGAAAGGGCCAGTGCCGCGCGGGAACAAAACCTCATCCCACCAGCGCACAGGATTCTGGCTACCAATAGCCCATTCGCGCTCGATGTCTATCAGACCAGGGGGGGTATACCGGTTGCACATGATTCGGATTTTTGGGTCCGCGAAGCAGCCGCTGGCTAATCAACTGCCAACTTCGTCAACGCGTTCGTTGTTGGTTGTGCTCCGAGTGCCTTTTAGATGCATCTCAACTTCGGTGGCCAAGTCCCCGACAGCAGCCACAGCATCCAGGATTTGGCTCTCGGTCACATTGAATGTTTTGGCCCATTCTTTGACCTCCGCGCTGGAGTGTGTATTGATCTTGTCGGGGGTGATGCCCGTAGAGGGCGATTGGCTATCGGACATGGACGATTCCTTAAAAGTCTGAAGATTATTCGGACCTCACCGCCCCTTCTGTAGGTGAATCACGCGTGAACAGGCGCTGCACTTGCCAATGAATTTGCACGGCTCGCCCATGCCCGCGCGGTGAAAGCTGACCAGGATAGAAAACCTCACGCTGCATCGCTGCTATCGCTGACACCTGGCCGGTTTCATGAGAGGCAAGCTCCCTGCTTTACCTACGGATGAATTGAAATGCGCAAAATTATCTTTTTGGCCCTTGCAGGCTTTGTCTGGAAGAAGTTCAAGTCTGGTGAATTCACTTTGCCCAAGGGCCCGCGCGCTTAGGCCCACCATTTGCATAAAGTGCGTAGTGCGTAGTGCGTAGTGCAGAGTGCGCCTTTACTACCAGCTGAGGAGACGAAATTTTGCTAAATCTAAGCCAACGATATATTGCCGCTTTAGGCCAACTGAGCCAGTTCAGTTGCGTGGTCGGAGCCAATGAGGCTCTTACGCATGTCTTGACGGGTGTTCAGGTTGCACCCGATACGACGGACGGAGACGCCGATGACTCGGGCCTGCTCCGTCTAACCTTCCCGGGCGGACACGCTATTGATGTGGTTGCAGGTTCGTATTTCGAACTTCAGCTGGCCGAAGGCGCTGCCCACGATCTGCACGCCGTGGGGGAGGGGTCTGGCGAGATCCACAAGCGTGCGGCGCAGCTTTTTGAGCATCTGAGCCGAAAACACGACTTGAACGGGTAGCGCTCCAGCGGTAGGGCCCAGTCCGGAACGGCTCACGCCCTTGAGAGGACACAGGTTTACGCCGGACAGGCGCATTCCTTACGCAGACCTAAGGAAACTTCAAAAGTTAGGGTCATACCGGCGGGGCAGCCATATACTGTTGTTATGTACAGTATCAGGCCGTGGAGCCCTCTTGCATGCTCGCCTGAGCCGCTCGTTCTGCCTATAGCCGGTGACACTGTGCAGGCCGGGTTTCCGTCACCTGCGGAAGATTTCGCAGTGGAGCGGCTGGACTTGGCCACCATCCTCCTCACGCATCCACAAGCTACTTTTTTTGTGCGCTTGCGCGGTGACTCAATGCGGGACGCGGGTATTTTTGATGGTGACCTTATGGTGGTCAATCGCGCCCTCAAGCCCCGGCACACTGACATTGTTCTTGCTGTCGTCGATGGGGATTTCACCTGCAAAACGCTTTCGCTCAAGCAAGGGCGAATGCGGCTATTGCCAGCAAATCCGACATATCCCGAGATCTTCCTCAAAGAAGGACAGACGGTCGAAATTTGGGGTGTTGTCACCGCCTCTATCAAGCGATTCCGCGTTTGACCCATGTACGCATTGGTAGACGGAAACAACTTCTATGCGACATGCGAAACAGTGTTTCGCCCGTCGTTGGCGGGTCGACCGCTTGTCGTTTTGAGCAACAACGATGGGTGCGCCGTTGCGCGATCTGAGGCCGCGAAAGGGCTGGGCATCAAGATGGGTGCGCCCTGGTTCCAGATATCGCGTCTCGTCGAATCCGATGGTCTTGTGGGGCTATCTGCGAATTTTCCGCTCTATGGTGACATGAGCAATCGCATGATGAGCCTCGCAGCGGGCTTGGGGCCTACGCAAGAAATTTATTCGATTGACGAATCATTCATCGGGCTCGATGGTGTGCGTGGTGACTTGGTCGCACGGGCGCACAAGGTTCGAGCTCGTATCCACCAGTGGATCGGTATTCCGTGCGGTATTGGGATTGGGCCGACAAAAACACTGGCAAAGCTGGCCAACCACGTCGCGAAATCTGCACAAAGAAAGCCTGGGAGCTACCCAGTAGAGCTCGCTCGCGTTTGCAATCTTGCAGCTCTACCGCCTCAGGTGCTACAGGCCGTTTTGCAGGCTACAGCGGTGGGGGAAGTATGGGGAGTGGGGCGACGCATTGGTGCGCAGCTCGTCGCCGGCGGCGTTACAACTGCATGGGATTTGTCCAAGCTCGATCCAGCAACAGTGCGCCGGCGCTGGAGCATCGTTCTTGAGCGCACGGCGCGTGAGCTGCGTGGGCAGTCGTGCATTGCGTTGGAAGAGGCGCCCGCCAGCAAGAAGCAGATTGCAGTCACTCGCTCCTTTGGCAAGCCTGTGACTGAACTGGCTCCGTTGCTGGAGGCTATCAGTGAGTTCGCGTCCAGGGCAGGGGAAAAGTTGCGCAAAGAAGGCAGCTTTGCCAGTCAAGTGCATGTGTTCGCGCACACCTCGCCATTTAAGCCGCCCCCGCAGTTCTCGCGAGGCATCGTCGTTCCGCTGCGCCGTCCCACTTCCGACACTGCGCTCCTGGTGGCCGCAGCCATCGCAGGAATGCGCAGCATCTATGAGCCTGGCCATCAGCTAGCGAAGTGCGGCGTGATGCTGCTGGACCTGGTGGAGTCATCGCTGTACCAAGCGGAGCTGCACCTAGATGACGTCGACAAAAGGGATCAATCGCACCTGATGAGTGCAGTGGATCAACTGAACCGGCGCTATGGAAAAAGAACTGTATTTGTGGCCAGCTCCGGCATTCCGAAGACCCATGAGTGGGCGATGCGGCAGGAGCGAAAAACACCCCAATACACAACCCGGCTTGCTGATGTGCCCGTCGCCAGTGCTTGAGTTTGTATCTTTTAGCGCGCCAAGCGCGTTTAGATGGCTACAGATGCATTGAATGCTGTGCAACCACAGCTGAGGCGCCAAGTGCCGCAATTTTGATTTACCACGCCAGAAAAAAATGAGTGCAGCTTTTTCACCTACTGAGCACCCCACTGACTACGTCGAGCTGATGTTGAACATTGTTCTGCAGAGGCTGGAAGTCGACTTCGGCGTGAACGTTGCGCCTGCTTTAACTTTGCCATTTGACGAATTGCGCTCATGGGTCAACGCGGCTGACGACGCACTTTTCGCCAACCAAACTGTTGTTCCTCCAGACTGTTTGATCACCTCTTCAGTCGGCCACGTGCAGAAGCTGTGTATCGCAGAGTGAACGGCCCCGAGCCTCAAGCAGGCTCTTTGCTCAGAGTGCATTGAGTTTTGAAAAAGTAATTTTCAAAATAGAAAAGTATGTTACTATTCTGAAAAGAAAAAAGCATAACTGGAACTTAAAGGAGTTGATCACTATGAAACTATCACCGTTCGGCAGGACAGCGCGCACCTTGCGAATGGATTTCGACTGTGCACTCAAGGAAATGGCTGAGGCGATGCAGATTAGTTCTGCATATCTGAGTTCCATCGAGCACGGCGAGAAGCGGCTCACTGACACCCACATCCAACTTGCCCTGAAGTTTTTAGAGTTCAAAGGAGCGACTCAACTTCAATTGTCGAAACTTCGCGATGACGGAGAGCGTTCAAAGGACCTTTTAGCTACGTCACATCTCGCTGGCGACGCGAAGACACTAGTCGCGGCCTTCGCTAGGCGCCTCCAAGAAGGTCGCCAACCTTCTGACGAAATGATGAACTTCCTGCAATCTCGAATGTAAGGATCCATATGACAACCTTGGGCACCAGTGACAACGCTAAAACCCCCTCAGGATTTCGAGTCGCGCCGACAAGCTATGCAAAGCTGGAAACCGCTGCTGTGTCACTCCGTGCTGTTTTGCCGCTCGTAAAAGGAGCAAAGTACAAATTGGACGGTTGGCGAACACTTGAGAAAACGCTACAGGCCGCAGGCTACACGTACCAGGTCCTTGGCAACGAAGAATTGCGCGAATGTGCCGCGTTCACTGTGCCCAGTCACAAACTTATCGTGCTGCGCGAGGACATCTATGAGGGACTCTTCAACGGCAGCAGTTTTTCCCTGTCTACGGTGATTCATGAGACAGCGCATATAGCGTTAGATCATGCAGCAACGTTCCATCGAGGCGCGCAGTTAGGAAACCATAAGTTTTGTGAAGACTCGGAATGGCAAGCAAAAGCGCTTACGGCAGCAACACAGATGCCTATTGAGGCTTGCCGCGAAGTAGGCTGGTCGCCAACAGGACTTGCACAGCTCTGTGGAACGAGCTTTCAAGCGGCTAACTACCGCATAAGCAAGCTGACCGAAAGAGGGCTCAAAAGATGAGCTTGAAAAAATTAAAGTCCTCGAAGTGCTACCAACACTTGAGGACTTTAGGGAAGGTGATTAAGGGTCTCCTAACCACCAACACATGTCTGAGTAGACAAGCGAAGAGTACCACTCTGCGCTGTGTTGGACTAGCCAAAACCCTTCGATTTGCGTGTAACAAGCTTCGCCTCGTTGCACGCAGTAAAGATGTTGGAGGCAATGACTATGAGTCAACGCAGCGAAAAAGACGTCCATGTTTGCGCGTACGTTCGCAGCCGCCGGGGGCGGTTGGAGTTTGTGTGCTCGCATTGGCGAACTTCCCCCGGACAAGCGGTCTAGGGGATACAGACCTCGTTTGAGGTAGTGCCTGGCGATGCCAGTGCCTAGCAAGTTGGTTTGCTGGGGTGGTCCCGGAAGCGGTGCTTCCGGGCTTTAACTTTTCAAATTATTCACCATGACAAAATCACACCACGTTGTTCCCTCCAAAGCTGGAGGATGGGATGTCAAAGTTAGCGGCGGCGAACGCGCCATCAAGCACACTGACACGAAACAGGAGGCGGTTGATCGAGCTCGCGAAGTCAGCAGAAACCAGAAAACGGAACTAGTTATCCACAATCTGGACGGTCGCATTGCACAAAAAGACAGCCATGGGCATGATCCGCGTTCGAGCAAGGGCTGAACAGGAACCGTGAGCCGCTCGTCACTATTGGCGTGACCGATCAATAAGCGTCGCGCGTATCGCCTCACTCGAGGCGGCGCGCGAATCGGGAGCGTAGTAGCTAGCAAGATTCCAAACCTGGCCAATGGCCTTCTACGGTCGCAAGAAAATTAAGACGCCCGTTCGGGCAAGTGAAAAGGGCTGTTATACGAGCATGAAGCCGAGGTTGGGGCTTTTGCACATGGCGAATCCTATGCGCAAACGTTCAGAAGCGACTCATGCGGGCTTAAATCAGGATCCGCTCCACCTCATCAAGTGACACTTGATCCTGCCGCCGGTCATACAGCCCAGTCGTGCGCGCGCTCTCATGGTTGGCCATCTGCTGCGCCACCTCCAGCTTCCCGCCATTGCGCAGGTACTCCGTGATGCCGGTAGCCCTAAACGAATGGCATCCGATGCGCGTCGCCACGGCCGCTGCCGCCGCCCGCCGCCCGATCATTCGGTAAACATCGGCTTGGCTCATAGGGTTGACCGACAGCACGCCTGAACGCCCCCGCGCCGACCTAAAAAGAAACCCTTTGCGATCCGCTTGCGGCAGAGCCTGATCCAAGTACTGATGCAGGTACTCGTCTAGGTTGTGATGGCAAGGCATCTCATGCTCTTTGCCACCCTTTTCATGCAGCCGCACCCAAGTGCGCCGTCCCTGCACATAGACATCCTCCACGCGCATGCCGATGACGGCTCCGACCCTTGCAAAGGTGTAAACCATCAAACCAATCAGCGCCCGGTCGCGCAAACCCACCGGCGTTGTGACGTCGATGGCGTCCAGCATGGCGCGCGCCTCCTCAGCCGCTAAAACCGGCGTTTTCCCCTTGCGCACGGAATGCCGAGGTCCGCGAACAGAACTGGCCGGGTTCGACGCTACTACCTGGCCTATCACCAGCCAGTCAAACAAAACACGAAGTGCGGCCAAGTGCTGCTTTACCGAAGGAGCAGACAGCCGCGCTTGCAGCTGCTCGATGTACGCCGCCACATGCACCGGCTCCACATCGGCCAGCTCGTGCAGCCCGTGCTCTCCACACCAAATAGAGAACCCGTCCACCGCGCGTGCATAGGCCCTGCGTGTATTCGGGTTGCGAACGTTGGCTGTAAAAAATTCCAGCGTTCGTTTGGCTGCGGCCGGCGTCGGTGTGAAGAGCGCCGGCAAGCTCGCCAGGTTGTGAGCGAGGGAGAGTGACAGGCCGGATGGCGAAGCGGACGCCGCAGAGGGCAGCACCTCAGACATGGGCGTCGTCCTCAGCGCTGCGATCCCGTGCCCATTTCATGGCAAGCTTTTTTGCACGGTCAAGCGCGCGCGAAGCACTGTCAAATTTCTCGGCGTCCAGAACCAAAGTACGAATTTGATCGTTCGGAGCGACCCTCTGTCTCACCACCGCTTGGAACGAGCCGGAAGGCAACTGCTCTCCGCTGCAAAGAAAACGCCATTGCCCGTCGTCCAGGCTTTCCATCGCGTCCATTTTTGCCGTCCGATCAAAGATCATCGATCATGAATGATAACGTCCTTTATCAGTCATGAACGCAAAAGACCTACCGCAACATTTTTAGCAAGCTACCTGCACCCGTTTTGGTGCTGGTCGTCGCGTAACGCTCAATCGGGCTCTTTAGGTCGCCAAGTCCGAAACACTGCATAGGCAACGATACACAAGCCAAGCAGCTTCACCACACTGCCTATGCGCACATCGGCGCCCAGCACACCCCACCGGCTGAAAATCTCGGTCCAATCGTGATCTCCGCCACCTACTAGCGGCAATACCTGCGCGCGCGCATCTTGCATATAGCGCGCAACATTCATTATGCTCGCACCAAGCCAAACTGTGCAGGCCGCCCAGCCCATACTTTGCCTCTGGTACCAAAAATGGCGGATGAATAGCGCCGGAAAAAGCAATTGAAACAGCGTGCCGCCATATACGGCCAAACGGTCAGACAGTATCCCCACAATAGGATGCCCGGCTTCGTGCAGTGCTAGATTGGCGTGATCGAGTAATAGCACCCATTCATTATCAGTGAAGTAATGCTGCCACATGATCCATGCGCTTAGGAAACTCTGCAAAACCCCTGCACCAGTGCCAACCATCTCCCAGTGTGAAGCGTTAAAACTCACATGAAGCAACTAAGCCTCGCCAGTGCATCCTCCAGTGGTTTTGAACTCGTCGCCAAACGCACAAGAAAGCGCGAGT
>JBBSUJ010000022.1:0-40094 GCA_038235025.1 Burkholderiales bacterium | reverse complement strand
GCGATGCCAGCAGCACAGGAGCCTCACGAGCCGTTCTGATGCACCACAAGCAGGGGGAATCCGATACGGGCTACGCCCTTCGCTACTTCCCCCTGCTTGAAACTCAAAGACAAGGAGGCCAGATAAAAATCAGCCATTGAGTACACTTATCCACAGTTGCTGATTCAAAATTCAGCAACCCGCCCTGGGTCAATATTGGATCGGCAGGGTGGGTCAATATTCAATCGGCGCTGACACTCACCGCTTCGCTGTAGACCTTGCTGCTAGGGATGCCGTTCAGGGCGTAGCCGGTAGCACCCGTGGTGGGCTGCACTTCGCCAAAGCCGCTGATGAGCCATTGCCAGGCCACCTGGCCTTGGGTACTGGTCAAACGCCTTGGCGTGCTGAGGTGGTCTGCATCAATGGCATACAGCCGCCCGTTGATCTGCGCTGCCACGGGCATGGGGCCGCTGGCAGTGGGGAGGTAGAGGACTTCGGTGCTGTCCATTTCCCCGGCAGGGGCGGCGCTTCTCGCGCTTCTGCGGTTGGCGTATTGGCCCAGGACGGTGCTGCCGATGTCGTCGTCCGCGTACAGGGTCTGCTCGGTGACTGGGCTTGTGGGACTCAGCCGTGCATCGGTCTTGAGGATGCGCTGGCCGGCGCTGGTGGTGGTGGTGGTGTAGCTGACGACCGCTTGGGCCTGCGCATCGTTGCTGGGGCTGGCCTTGGCGATGCGGCCTTGGGGCAGTTGTCGGGTTGCGAGGTACTAACCCGACCTATTGGACTTGCTTGCTATCGGGCCCGGCAGATAAAGACAGATGTGTCATCAATCGGCTTGATGTACATCGCATCAGCCTTCACCGACAAGACCTCCTCCCAGCCGCCGCCTTGCACACCCTCAGCGCAGACACGAACGCGAGGAAGGACGGCATCAATCTTTCGTAGCAGGTCAACACGTGCGCCAATGCTGCCGTAGTTATTACCGAGCTCGAAGTAGTGGGACTTTGACACGTAATAGACCGTAACTGCACTGAACGTGCTGCATGCAAAGATCAGGCCGCACCAAATTACCCCCCGCATGAGCACCTCCGAATGACGACGCCTTCTTGGCCTCTTCGGCCCCCCCAATTGTTCTCCACCTTGCCGTTGGGTGCGGCAGATATAGTGGTTTTGGGGGTTGTTGCAATTCCGACGTGACCACTGTGGGCAACCAGATCGCCGGGTTGAGCCGGTCCGTCAACACGCGGCCAACCGAAGAGATTGAAGCTCGAATCGGACAGCTGCCCAGCTCCTGGTGGGTACTTGCCTTTGCTCCAAGGCATCCCTCCAACATTTGGCAAGTTATATCCAGCAGTTTCGTACTGCTCGTCTGCGAACAAATTACACTTATAGGTGCCCTCGCCAAAAGCCTTATTGACATCACTTCGGTCGGCCTCTTGACTCCAATCGCGTTTGTCGCTTCGCGCGAGCTGAAGTAAGTCGACCACATTACCGCATGGACATAGCCCCAGCGGATCGCTGTAGCTCAGGGAATCCCCACCCACATACCCAAACCGATTCCACCCGCCATCCAGCCCAATCGGGTCCGCCTGCACATACCGCCCCACCTGGGCATCGTAGTACCGGTGCAGGTTGTACGCCAGGCCCGTCTCCTCATCCCACACCTGACCGGGGTAGCGCAGTTTGAACGTCACCGCCTCGCTGTAGACCTTGCTGCTAGCGATGCCGTTCAGGGCGTAGCCCGTTGCTCCCGTGGTGGGTTGCACTTCACCAAAGCCTGAGATCAACCATTGCCAGGCGACTTGGCCTTGGGTATTGGTTAAACGCCTTGGCGTATTGAGGTGATCCGCATTGATGGCGTACAGCCGCCCGTTGATCTGCGTGGCCACGGGCATGGGGCCGCTGGCGGTGGGCAGGTAGATGACTTCGGTGCTGTCCATTTCCCCGGCAGGAGCCGCGCTGTTGGCGCTTCTGCGGTTGGCGTATTGGCCCATGACGGTGCTGCCGATGTCATCTTCTGCGTAGAGGGTTTGCTCTGTGACTGGCGTTGTGGTGCTGAGCCTTGTATCGGTTTTGAAGAGGCGTTGGCCTGCGCTGTTGTACTGGTAGCTGACGGCGGCTGGGGCGTTGGCGTTGTTGGTGGCGCTGGCTTTGGCGATGCGGCCTTGGGGGCCGTAGAAGAGGAAGGCGTTGTCTGCTTTGGTGAGGGCGCCGCTTGCGTCGTAGGGGTACGGCGTTGTGGTGGTGGTCGCGCTCGTCGCCGCGCCGCCTGCAGGGGTGTAAACATCTTTGCGGCTGGTGAGGCGGTTGCTGCCGACTGGGGTGGCGGTGGTGCGCTTCAAGGTGGCGGTGCCGGCCAGCGTAGTGATGTTGTAGCTGGCCTGGGTGCGGTTGCCGTTGGCGTCATACGCATAGCCCAGGCTGTTGGGGCCCGTGATGTCGCTCAGGCTCCAGCCCGCGGGTAGGACAAGCGGGGCGGCTGCACTGGCGTTGTGGGCACTGGCAGTCAAGCGACCGTTGGCGTCGTAGGTATACGCGCTGCTGAGGGGCACTTGCTGGGCGAGCGCGCTGCTTCTGGTGGGCAGCAGGTGCTGCTGGGTGATGCGGCTGAGGCGGCTGAGGCGGCCTGCGCCATCCCAGGTGAGTTGCAGCAGGCCGCTACTGGCGAGTTGGCCGGCGTCGGTGTAGGTGCGCTTCTCGGCCAAAGACGCCGCGTTGCCGGGGTTTTTTGCAAACCCGGGCCAGGTCCAGCCGGTGGGCTGACCCAGGGGGTTCCAGATGATATTAGTGAGCAGGGGCTGGCCGTCCCAGTCGAGCTTGGTGAGTTGGCCAGTGGCGTCGTAGGTGTGCTTTAAATTTTTGCCGCTGGGGTACGAGATGACGTTGATCTGGCCGGCACCAGCAGAGCCCGCCGGCTGGTAGCTGTAGCCGAGAGCGCGGGTATCGCCATTGTCCAGAATTTGCGTTCTACGAATGACACGGCCCCAGAGGTCGCGCACAAAAATGGTTTTGACTCCGGCGTCTTGCACTTCAGACAGGTAACCCACGCTGGCATTGGGCGAGCTGGTGCCGTTGTAGTTGGCGCCCGGCAGGTCATACAACAAGGTGGTTTTGGTGCCATCGGCATACGCCAGCTGCGTGGGGCGGCCCAGCAGGTCGCGTGTGATGGAGGTGGCGCGGCCCAAGGCGTCGACGATAGTTTGCGGCAGGCCCAAGCTATCGTAGGTGGTGGTGACTTTGCCGATATCGAGGCTGGCCTCGGTTTTGGCGTTACCCAGCGCGTCGCGGGTGTAGTTGGTAGTGGCATTCTTGAAGTCTTTAGCCTGCGTGATGTCGTCTTGGGCGTTGTAGCTGAGGGATGCGGTGGCGTTTTGCGGGTCGGTGATGGTGCTCACGCGACGTAGCGCGTCCAGGCCGTACCGGGTCGACCGGTCTTCGTTCTCAATCACTTGGTTGATGGCCACCAGATCGCCGTTGGCGTCGTAGCGGTAACTGACAGGCACGTTGGATTTATTTGCCTCGCCCGTGGCGCTACCGACCGTGACAGTCTCCACCCGGTTCAGGCTATTGATGCTGCGCGCCACACTCCATTGGGCTCGCCCTTGGGAATCGGCGATGATTTCTTTCACCCGGTTGCCCATGCCGTCGAGCTGATAGCTGGCCTTTGCGCCGCGGTTGTCGGTCCAACCTACCAATCGGTGGGCGGCATCGTGGCCATAGATCACTCTAAAGCCGGCAGGCGTACTGACAGTGGCCACCTGTCCGGTGGGGCGGTACGTAAACGTAGTAACCAGCCCCCCCGTGTTTGTGGTGAGTACGCGGCCAAGCGCGTCGTAGGTGTAGCTGGTAATGAGGCCAGTGGACACAGCATGGGCGAGCACCCGGCCTGCGCCGTCGTAAGTGAACGTGTCCACTTGACCCAGTGCATTGATTGCGCTGATGAGGTTCCCAAAACTATCGTAGAGGTAGCGCCGAGTCGATCCGTTGGGATCGCTTTCTGTGGCCACCAAGCCCGAAGGATGGTAAGTCCAGCTCCAAATACGAGACTGGGCGGGGGTCACGGACGTATCAGTTATTGTTTTAGATAGCACGTTCCCCAAGCCGTCGTAAGCGTAGCTAGTTTCCTGCCCGACCGTAGTAACCTTTGTCGGGAGATGCCACTGCGAATGCCACGTCGTTTTAGTGGAGCGGGCTTGAGGCGACCCAACACCTTCTATTTTAGTCAGAAGCAGGCGGCGAGTTGCATCCCACTTATAGCTGGTTTTCTGGTAATTATGGTCATAATTAAAATCGACCAATCCTGATAAATTTAAAGAGCCGGTATAAACGGGCGTCTCTTCAATTAATGCGGACGGCTTCGACGAACTTTGAAAAACGAGTTCGTTGTTATATATTTTATAATTATAATTGCGAGAAGTTCCCAAAGGATCAATCACTTCGGTTTTGCTGGGAACTGAATACCGATTTACACCACCGGCCTGCCGAGTTTCCGAAGCCCAGCCTTCGGCGCTATAAGTGTATGTTGCAAATGTTGCCCCAGTCTCATCAATTTTTCCCGCAAGCAAAGCCGGGACACCAGCGCCCGGTGATGCGTAGCGATATTTAACGTTGGTGCCATCCGCCTTTCGGACATTAGTTAGAAACCCATTTGAATATACAAAAGAAATGCTGCGTTGATCAGACGTAGAGACGCTCATCAGCTTTCCCGAGCTGTAACTCAATTGAAGGCTTCGTCCAAATTGATTGCTAATAGAGCTAATTTTCCTGTCTGTATATTTATAACTTAGCCTCCAGCCGTTGCGCTTAACTTGTTCAAGGATTTTTCCTTCTTTATCGAAAAAGTAGTTAGTATCGCTCTCCCCATCAGTCATCACCCACGTGTAGCTTGCACCTGAAACCTTTGCCAGCTTTTGGGTTGAGTTGCGCGCGGTATACGCAAGATTCGCACTGGAACGATAAAAGTAATGAAAAGTCCCATCGCCCATTTGAACTCGCACCTGCTCAAGGACGCCATCAACGCCGTCTGGCCGGACGGCAACCGCCAAACTAATATTATGGTTGTGCAACCAACCATCACCCATTTCGTTGTCCGGGGACGGTCGGAAATAATCACTAAACCAAATAGCCTTGTCACGCGCGCGATGACTACGGTAAATTCGGCGAAATTCCAGAGGCATTGGGCCGCTGTCGAATATATCTTGAGCGAATTCAATTTTTTCTCGCGTCGGCGCAAGGATGGTGTTGCCGTGCAATGCACCTTTTGAGCAAGTATCGCAAGGAGGGGGTGCCACCTCTACTTGGGTGTAGCACGCATAGCTTTTAATATCATACAGCCACAATTCGTAGGGTGTTGCGCCGGTGCAGTGGGGGCCCGTGTCACCGTATATAACTGCAGTGCCGGTATAAACCCGCTGGCAACCGCTTTCAGAGGCGTACCCGTACGTATAATATAATTTAGTTTCAGTTCGAATCTTTTGCCTAGAATCAGCGAACTCATCTCGCGAAACTATCTGGGTCTGGCTTGTCGACTGGGACACCTGACAAAATGTAGAAAAATTGGGGTTTGAATATACAAGAAAATTCATCGTCTCATACACTGCCTGCTCAAGACTTGGATACCCAGTACGTCCATCGATTTGCTCCCGAGCCGCAACGCCGTAACCAGAGTCCCAAGCCCAGCGGTCAAATCCATCGGGCTTTAGCTGACAGTGCGCCCAACCTTCCGAGTTTCCCGCCAAGCATATCTCATGGTACCCGTACTGCGCATATGAATTTCCTGAGAATACAAGCACGCAAATGAAAATAACTCTGACCACCCAAGAACTCATATCAAAATTCATTATTATATTTTACTATATTAATTAATACAAAATAGCAGCAGCAATATAATACTATTTATTATAAATTTTGCAACTTCACCGCCTAAAATATTAGTTAAGTTAAATAAATAATAATCGCTCAAAAATAATTTGAATAATAATTAACTAAAAACCTGCGCTATTAAATTAATTTTCGGAATTTTGAGTTGCCACTCAGCATCTTCCATCTGAATGTCGAAATTCTAAAAGTAAAACTCGTGACACTCCCGTCAAAAGTGCGAATATTTGTGTCGGCCTAGCAGGCGCTTCTTTCGCGTTCCGCCCCCAACCCCGCCTGCGACAATTCCCCCATGAGCTTCGCCCCCCTCTCCAACGACACCTTTCTGCGCGCCTGCCGCCGCCAAGCCACCGACTACACGCCTGTGTGGCTGATGCGCCAGGCCGGGCGCTACTTGCCTGAATACAAAGCCACGCGCGCCCAAGCGGGCAGCTTTATGGGGCTGGCGACCAACGTGGACTACGCCACCGAGGTGACGCTCCAGCCGCTGGCCCGCTTCCCGCTGGATGCGGCTATTTTGTTTAGCGACATATTGACCGTGCCCGACGCGATGGGCCTGGGCTTGACGTTTGCCGAGGGTGAAGGCCCCCGGTTTGCGCGCAGTGTGCGGGATGAAGCAGCCGTGGCACAGCTGGCGGTGCCGGATATGAACAAGCTGCGCTATGTCTTTGATGCCGTCACCAGCATTCGCCGCGCGCTGAACGGCAGCGTGCCGCTGATTGGCTTTTCGGGCAGCCCCTGGACGCTGGCTTGCTACATGGTGGAAGGCAAGGGCAGCGACGATTACCGCGCCGTCAAAACGCTGCTGTACAGCCGACCTGACCTGATGCACCGCATCCTGACGATTAACGCCGAGGCGGTGGCCCAGTACCTGAATGCGCAAATTGACGCAGGTGCGCAGGCGGTGATGATTTTTGACAGTTGGGGTGGCGTGCTGGCGGATGGCGCGTTTCAAGCCTTCAGCCTGGAATACACCCGGCGCGTGCTGGGGCAGCTCCAGCGCACCGGGCCGGATGGGCAGGATGTGCCGCGCCTGGTGTTTACCAAGGGCGGCGCTGTGTGGCTCGACGAGATGAACCACCTGGATTGCGAGGTGCTGGGCCTGGACTGGACAGCCAATTTGGGCAAGGCGCGCGCTATCGTGGGCGGCGCGGTAGGCGGACCTGGCAAGGCGGTGCAGGGCAACATTGACCCGAACGTACTGTTTGCGCCGCCAGCGCACATTGAAGCGCATGTGAAACAGGTGCTGGAGAGCTTTGGCACCCCGCACACCGATCGCACCACCACCGGGCCCACGCACATTTTTAACTTGGGCCACGGCATTAGCCAGTTCACGCCGCCTGAGCATGTAAGCGCCTTGGTGGAGGCAGTGCACCGCCACTCGCGTGCCATGCGGAGTCAATAAATTTTCCTTGTCAATATGTGACGCGGGCAAAATTTTTTGCGAGTTGTTCACATAGCGGCAAGATGTGTGCTACGGGGCCCCGCCGTCGCTTGTGCGTCAGGTAGCTCGCACCAGAAGGCGCGTAAGTCCTTGATTCATATAAAAACCGGCGCTTTGCTGAAAAGCTGTGCAGCGTAAGCAAAGGCTTGATTGGCGTGGGTTTCGCGGGGTTGCGACCGGTCTATCCACAAAGTTATCCACAGAAAATCTGGATTCATGCAAAACCCTTGAAAGATCAATCACTTGCGTCCGAATCCGCCCAAACAGGATGAGGCCCTAGCCGCCGTACCCCCTTGGTCGCCTGCGGCCGCCTTGCCTTCCCCTGCACCACATTCGGACGCGACACAGTTCGGCGCAGCCGGCTCCACAGATGTAACTATTTATGTCGCCGTGAACACGCCAGCGCACAGTGCGATGGGTGATGTGCTCAGCTATGCACACGAACACGCGTTATTGCCCGGCACGCTGGTGCGGGTACCACTGGGCAAGCGTGAGGTGCTGGGCGTGGTGTGGGACGCGCCAGCGCAGGGCGCGCAGGGCGCGCAGGACGGCCTACCCGCTCCCGGCGCCTTACGCGCTGTGGCCAGCGTGCTCGATGGCATTCCCGCGCTGAGCACCGAATGGCGTGCGCTGGTGGTCTTTGCAGCGCGTTATTACCAGCGCAGTCTGGGCGAGGTGGCGCTGGCCACGCTTCCATCGCAGCTGCGCACCCTGAATGCAGCGCAATGGGCGCGGCGGCTGCGCCGGCCTGTCTCGGCGCCGCCTGTGGCAGAAACTCATGAATTAATAGCACTCAGCCCAGAGCAGGCAAGCTCTAGAGCCCAAATATCTTCTGAAAAAGGCCCGTTTCTGCTCTTCGGCAGCACCGGCAGCGGCAAGACCGAGGTGTACCTGCGCTGCGTGCAGGAACTGCTGCAGGCTGACCCGACGGCGCAAGCGCTGGTGATGGTGCCGGAGATCAACCTGACACCGCAGCTCGAAGCGCGTTTTGTAGAGCGCTTTGGCGACGGGCAAGTGGTATCGCTCCACAGCGGCATGACGCACCCGCAGCGGCTGCGCAGCTGGCTGGCGGCGCACAGTGGGCAGGCGCGGATTGTGCTGGGCACCCGCATGGCGGTGTTTGCCAGCCTGCCGGGCCTCCAGTTGATCGTGGTCGATGAAGAGCACGACCCTAGCTATAAGCAGCAAGAAGGTGCCCGCTACTCGGCGCGCGACTTGGCCGTGTGGCGCGGTCGATCGTGCGGGGCCAAGGTGGTGCTGGGTTCCGCCACGCCTTCGCTGGAGAGCTGGCACGCCAGCCGCCCACCCAGTGCCGATGACCCCGCTGGTGGCCGCTACCTGCGCCTCGCCATGCCCAGCAGCATTGGCGCGGCGCCCCTGGCGCGGGTGCGCCGCGTGAACATGGCCCAGCAGCCACGCGGCGCGGTGTTCTCCGCCCCGCTGTTGGCAGCCATTGCCGAGCGCGTGGCGGCGGGCGAGCAATGCCTGGTGCTGCTAAACCGGCGCGGCTATGCGCCGGTGCTTCACTGCCAGGATTGCGACTGGAAAAGCGACTGCCCGCACTGCAGCGCCCACCAGGTGTTCCACAAAATTGACCGCACGCTGCGCTGCCACCACTGCGGCTTTGCACAGCGGGTGCCGCGTGCCTGCCCAACCTGCGGCAGCCCGGACATCGCCTCCATGGGGCGCGGCACCGAGCAATTGGAAGAGCAGCTCGCCGCGCTGCTGGCCGATGTGCAGCGGCCAACTGGCAGTAATGGCGCGGGCGGCGGGCCCGTGCGCATTGCCCGCATTGATGCCGACAGCACGCGCGCAGCGGGCGCGCTGCAAAGCCAGCTGGCGCAGGTGCACGCGGGCGAGGTGGATGTGCTGGTGGGCACGCAAATGATCGCCAAGGGCCACGACTTTCGCCGCATTGGACTGGTGGCCGCCGTGCAGCCCGATGGCGCGCTGTTCTCCAGCGACTTTCGCGCGCCCGAGCGCTTGTTTTCCTTATTGATGCAAGCGGCCGGCCGTGCAGGACGCGATGCCGCCTGGATGGCCGGCCAAGCGGCGCAATGCGAGATGTGGGTGCAAACTTTTCACCCCACGCACCCCGTGTACGAGGCGCTGCGCCTGCACGATTACCCGAGCTTCGCCGCCCAGCAGCTCACCGAGCGGGAAGCCGCTGGCATGCCGCCTTTTGCCTACCAAGCGCTGGTGCGGGCCGATGCGCGCAGCCAAGAAGTGGCGCAGGGCTTTTTAACCGCAGCCGCAGCAGCTGCGCGCACCGCCGATTTGCCCGGCATGGCGCATATCAGTTTGTATTCGCCGGTGCCGCTGGTGGTGCAGCGCGTGGCGGGTATAGAACGCGCGCAAATGCTGGTGGAGAGCACTAGCCGCCCGGCCCTGCAGCAATGGCTGGCGGCGTGGCAGCCACTACTGCAGCAACTGCGCAGCGACCCAGCGCACAAGGCGCAATTCAAGGGGCTGGTGCGTTGGCTGGTGGATGTGGATCCGTTGGCCATCTAAGCCGAAAATTGATGCGTGGGCATCATCCGCTGCGCGAAGCGCTGGTCAGTGGCGCAGCTGCTGCTCTTTTGGAGCCGCCCGCAGCGGCCGGCCCAAGACTCACAGCAGCGTTCGCGGCAACGCCTGCTGTTTCCACCTGCTATTTGTAAAACGCTTCGACCTGGCCTTTCAGCGTAATCAGCAGTGGCCGGCCTTTGCGGTCCAGCGTTTTTCCGGCTGGCACCTTGACCCAGCCTTCACTGACGCAGTATTCATCCACATCAAAACGCTCCTTGCCATTGAGCCGAATGCCAATGTCATTGCGAAACACGTCGCGGGCATGGTGCGGGCTGCGCGGATCCACGCTGAGCCGGTCGGGCAGCGCGGGAGGCACATCGGTTGCAGGGGAGCTTGCGGGGGCAGTTGCGGTCATGAAAAAGAGTCTTAAAAAACGCCTGATGGCAGGCATCGCGCATTATCCACAAGGGTTTTTGCTATACAAAACACAGCTACTCGTCTGGGGCGTTGGGCGCGCTCCATGCGGCATCCCTGCGGTGCACTTGCGGGGGCAAGTACCAAGGCTGACCGGGTGAAAAAGCGGGCACACTCGCCGCATGAATGAAGGCCCCGTGACGTTTTCGTCCCACCTTGCTGGCGTATCCGGCCGCAAAAACCAGCCAGTCGACGCGGATCCTGGCGTTCCCCTGCCGGGGCCAGCGCCCCAAAAAGCCGCGGTACTTGCTGTTGCTGCCGCGCCGGACGTGGCCCGTCCGCCTGCCCCGCGCAAAATGCCGATCCAAAAGCGCAGGCGCTACGGCGTTGTGCGCGAAACCCTCACGCGCAGCGCTTTTGTGGTTGCCTTGGTGATTGCGGCAGGTGCCGGAGCCGCTTGGGCCGCAAAGCAAAGCTGGTGGTCACCGTCGGTGTTGAACCAACTGCCCGAGCCAGCCCGCCTTACCGCCTGGCTGAGCAGCCCCGACATGAGCGCGCTTCCGGGGCTGCCGCCCCAGTGGAATCCGTGGGCGCCGTTGGATCTGGACCACCCCGACACCCTGCTCACCCGCTGGAAAATTTGGCAACTCGAAGTATCGCCAGCCTCTTGCCAGCAATGGCTTGCCGATATGCCAGATACCCAGGAAACCCCGTTGCCGGACTATGCCGACACCAGCACCAACTTGTGTGGCTGGGCAGGGGCAAACCGCATCAGCCGCCTGAATGGCGTGGCATTTTCGTCACCGTTCACTCTATCTTGTGGTGCCGCAGTAGCGCTGGCGCGCTGGGAGCACCAGGTCGTGCAGCCCGCCGCCCGCGAACACCTGGGCTCGCGCGTGGTGCGCATTGACCACCTGGGCAGCTACGCCTGCCGCGGTATTGGCGGCGGCGCGCAAAGCAAGCTGAGCGAGCACGCCACGGCGAACGCGCTGGATGTGTCTGCCTTTCAGCTGGCGGACGGGCGAGTCATCAGCGTCCTCAACGACTGGAAAAAAATAGCCGAAGGGCATTTGACAGAGTTCCAACCCCCACCGCCCAGTGAAATGGCAGCCGAAGGCGATGCGTCGCCAGATGAGCAACAGCGCGCCATTACCGCCGCCACTCCCGATGAAACCGACGCCAGGCCCGCCGCGGTGTTCTTGCGTGCGGTGCGCGACGGAGCCTGCCAAACCTTCAACGCCGTGTTGGGCCCCAGTTACAACGCAGCCCACCGCGACCACTTCCACCTGGACCGCGGCGCGCACCGGGTGTGCAAATAATCTGCAGTGCGCTGGGGGGCGGCTCAGGGAGCCTGCTTTACTAGCAGTGCCACCGCCCCGGAAAAGCTTAAAAACGCCAGCGCCGTAGACACCAGAATAATGTGCGCCACGCGCCCGTTGTGGGCCCCAAATCGCTCGGCCAGCAGCGACACATTGCTGGCGCTGGGCAAGGCGGCCACCAGCACCAACACGGTGAAGGCAAACGGATCCAGCGGCATGCCCAGCGCTATGGCAGCAGTGCCCGCCAGCCACACCAACACAGGGTGTACGACCAATTTGGCCAGCGCCAGCGGCACGTGGTCGCGCGGCGCGGCGCGCTCATGCTGGTTCATCTGCGAGCGCGCCAGCACCGCGCCAATGGTGAACAGTGCCACCGGCGAGGCGGCATCGGCCAACATGGCCACGGTTTTGTCGACCGGGCCGGGCAGCTTGAACGCCAGTGCCGAAGCCAGCGCCCCCAGGGCGATGGACCAAGGCATGGGGTTGGTCAGCATGCCGCGCAGCGCTTTTTTTACCGCCTTGGACATGCCGTGCGTACCGGCCCCATCGAGCTGCGACAGCGCGATGCACAGCGACGTGGTAAGCACCATGTCGATCAATATGGTGACAATCGCCGGCCCTGCGGCGGCTGCGCCCAACAGGGCAACAAGCAGCGGCACGCCCATGAACCCGGTGTTGGGAAACGCCGTAACCAGCGCGCCAAACGCGGCGTTGTTCCAGTCGGTACGCGGCCCACGCGTGGTCAGCACCACCCCCGCCACCATCAGCAGCGCGCACAAGCTGTAGACGCCCGCCACGGCCGGGTCGAGCAATTGGTCAATGGGAGTCTGCGCGCCAAAGCGGTATAGCAGGCACGGCAATGCAAAAAACAGCACGAAGGTGTTGAGCCCCGCAATAGCGGCCTGCGGCAGCACCTTGGTACGCGCGGCCAGGTAGCCACACAGCACCAGGGCGAAGAAGGGAAAAGTGATGAGCAGAACGTCGAGCACGGAATACTGTGGGTGCGCACCGGCCACTCAAGGGCGGCCGAACCATTCCATCCAGCCCAAGACTATCGCCACCAGCGCCGTTACCAGGTAGGTGACGAAGTTCACCCAATACAAAAGCGGCTCGGTGTCACGCCCGTACATGCGCATCTTGAAGCCCAAGCCTTTGCCCGGAACTTCGCCCGACCTCACGGCCCGAATCACAAGGCCAAATAAGAACAGGCCAAGCAGGATAAAAAGAAGGGCTCGCATACGGTGCTACCGGACGTTGTCCCGGCGCAGGCTGTGCGCCTGGCGTCCAGCCAGAGTTCAGGTGCCATCACGATAGCAGCCGTAGCCGCACCAGCAGCAGCGCGGCTCCACGGCCTGCAGGCCGCCATCATCCGCCGGCGGAAAAAGCGCCCCCGTATCATTCGCCCCCACCCGTTTGTTTATCGCTTGCCCGCCCTGAGCGCGCGTTCGCTGAAGCCCTCCCCCCATGTCCACCGGTCTTAACCTTGCCCAGCTGCGCGCCGTGCGCTACAACGATGGCCCGTGCCTGGTGCTGGCCGGTGCCGGCTCGGGAAAAACGCGGGTGATCACGCACAAAATTGCGCACCTGATCGAACAGGGCATGAGTCCGAAGGCGATTGCCGCCATCACCTTTACCAACAAAGCCGCCGCCGAGATGCGCGAGCGCGCCAAAAGCCTGATCGGCCGCCAAGCCAAAGACGTGCTGATTTGCACCTTCCACTCACTGGGCGTGCGTTTGGTGCGGGAAGACGGCAAGCTGCTGGGCCTTAAACCCCAGTTCAGCATTCTGGACACAGACGACGTCACCAGCATCCTGAAAGACGCCGCCGGCGGCACCACCGATGCGGCCACCGCCCGCCAATGGCAGTGGACCATCAGCCGCTGGAAGAACATGGGCCTCACAGGCGCGCAGGCGTTGGCGCAAGCCAAAGACGACAGCGAGCGCAGCATTGCGGTGCTGATGCAGCGCTACGAAGAGCGCCTGACCGCCTACCAAAGCGTGGACTTTGACGATTTGATCGGCCTGCCGCTCACGCTCCTGCGCGACTTTCCCGAGGTACGGGACAAATGGCAGCGCCAGCTCGGTCATGTGCTGGTGGACGAATACCAAGACACCAATGCCACCCAGTACGAACTGCTCAAACTGTTGATTGGCGAGCGCGGCCACATGACGGCCGTGGGCGACGATGACCAAAGCATCTACGGCTGGCGCGGTGCCACGCTCGACAACCTCAAACGCTTGCCGCTCGACTACCCCGCCCTGCAGGTGGTGAAGCTGGAGCAAAACTACCGCTCCACCTCAGCCATCCTGCGCGCGGCCAACAACGTCATCGGCCCCAACCCCAAGCTCTACCCCAAGACATTGTTTAGTGAACTCGGCGAAGGTGAGCCGGTGCGCGTGGTGGATGCCGACAGCGAAGAGCACGAGGCCGAGCGCGCCGTGGCCCGCATCCAGGGCCTGCGCGCTGCAGCCAACCCGCCGCCGGCGTGGAATAGCTTCGCCGTGCTGTACCGCGCCAACCACCAGGCTAAGCCGTTTGAAAAAGCGCTGCGCCGCGCGAATATTCCGTACAAGGTATCCGGCGGTACCAGCTTTTTTGACCGCGCCGAGATTCGCGACTTGTGCGCATGGTTTCGCTTGTGGATCAACCAGAACGACGACCCGGCCTTTGTGCGCGCCATCACCAGCCCCAAGCGCGGCATTGGCCACACCTCGCTGGCGCAGCTCGGCACCTTTGCCACGCAGCACAAGCTGAGCTTGTTCGCCGCCCTTTTTTCGCCCATGCTGCCTGCGGCTATCCCGCGCCGCGCGCTCGACGGCCTGCTGGAATTTGGTCGCTACATCAACGACCTTGAATACCGCGCGCGGCAAACACTGGGGGCCGACAACGCCCGCGCGTTTCTGGCCGACTGGGTCAAGGAAATCGACTACGAAAAGCACCTCTACGACGCAGAAGACAGCGAGAAAGCCGCCGCCGCGCGCTGGACCAATGTGCTCGAGTTTTATGACTGGATGGCGCAGCGTGCGGGCGGGCAAGTCGACGACACCGCCGGCAACGTGGTCACCACCGAATCCAAAAGCCTGCTGGAAGTGGCGCAAACCATTGCACTGCTCTCGACCCTGTCGGACCGCGAAAAAGACCAGGATGTGGTGACGCTTTCCACCCTGCACGCCTCCAAAGGCCTGGAATGGCCACACGTTATTTTGGCGGGCGTGACCGAAGGCATGCTGCCGTTCAAGCTGGATGACGATGGCGGCAAGCAGCTCAAAGTAAGTGACGAAACCCTGTCACGCCTGCAGGAAGAGCGCCGGCTGATGTACGTGGGCATCACCCGCGCCCAGCGCACGCTGGCCGTGAGCTGGACCAAAAAGCGCAAGAAGGGCCGCGAAATGGTGGCGGCACAACCGAGTCGCTTTATTGCCGAAATGGCGTTATCGGCGGCAACGGCCAAGGAAGACCCGCGCGAGAAGTTGCGCGCCCTGCGGGCCGAATTTGCCCGCAAGGCTGCCGGGACCGCCGCTGAGAGCGCCGCCGAGACCGCCGCTGCGCCGGACCCGACATAACGCCACGCGCCTCAAAGCCAGCGCAGTGCGTAGCGAGCGCGCAACACCTCCTGCAAGCAAAAATAATAGCTACTAACGCACATAAAATAAGCGCTAGAGGCCTAAAACACCTAAAATTTTTCGGCGGCGAAGTCGCGCAATAGATCAAGCCGCGCATAAAACGAAGGGCTTGCCTACCAAAGTGCTGGGGCGCGCGGACAACAATTGCGTCGCCGCGCTGCAGCATCGCCGTGTGCCCGCAACGCTGAGGGCGTCCCGATGAGTTGCTTTGGCCTACGCCGCTGCCCCGTTTGCCTTTCTTTCTTTTTTGCGCTCTTTTGCTTCCAAGCCCGTACCCATGACCCCCCGCCCCTTCAGCGCGTTCCGCGCACCGTTTGCCCTTCGCTCTGCAGCCAGCGCCACTGGCTTGCTTCTCATGGCCGCTTTTGGTTCTGCGCCCGCGCTAGCGCAGCCCACCCCTGCGGGCTCGGGCATGACGCCCGACGCCGCCTGGCGCAGTTGCACCGCCATGACCGCTGATTCCAACGCCCGCCTGGCCTGCTTTGACAGCTGGGCGCAGTCGCAAGCACTGGGCAAGTCCGCTTTGCCCGCGGGCGTACCGCAGCCTACGGCCAGCGCTAATGCCAGTGCCGCCGGCGGCGCACCTGCAGCACCTGTTGACACCACCTTGCCCGCCACCCGCGTCATTGAAGTGGCCCGCACAGAAGGCTGCCGTGACCCGCAGTACAGCGACTTTGCGCGCTTCTGGGAACTGGAAACCGCCACCGACTGCGGCACCTTCAGCTTTCGCGGCTACCGCCCGCTCAACGTGTCGCTGGCTGGTGGTAGCAACGTGAACCGCACACCCGGCGCTTTCGACCAGCCCGCTGTAGAACGCACGCCCTACCGCCGCGCTGAAGCGCGCTTGCAACTGTCGGTGCGCACCAAGGTGGCGAGCAATCTGCTCACCCAGGGCGACCCCACGCGCAGCGATTCGCTGTGGTTTGGCTACACCCAGCAGTCGTACTGGCAAATATTCGCAAGTGACATCTCGCGCCCGTTCCGCTCGACCGACCACGAGCCAGAAATGATGTACGTCTACCCCACCGACGCCAAGCTGCCGTTCGGCTGGCGCTGGCGCTACACCGGTATTGGAATTTCGCACCAGTCGAACGGCCAAAGCGAGCCGCTGTCGCGCAGCTGGAACCGCGCCTACCTGATGACCGGTATCGAGCTGGACAACCGCTGGCGCGTGCAGGCGCGCATCTGGAAACGCCTCTCGGAAAGCGCCGAAAGCGATGACAACCCCGACATCGTCGACTACATTGGCCGCGGCGAATTGCAAACGTTCTGGAACATGGACCAGGACAACACATTTGGCCTGACCTTGCGCAGCTCCCTGAGCAGCACGCGCCGAGGCTCGGTCAAGCTCGAATGGCTGCAGGCCCTGGGTACGGGCCTGGGCGGCGGCAAAAGCAACCTGCGCTTGCACACGCAGTTGTTCAGCGGCTATGGCGACAGCCTGATCGACTACAACCGCAAGCGCACCGTGTTCAAGGTGGGTCTGAGCCTGGTCGACTTCTAAGCCGCCCCTCAAGGCCTGCGCAGCCAGTGCAGGCTGGCGGGCATGAACTGCGAGCCGCGATCCTGAGCCGTGCGCGCAAATGGCAGACCCGAACCACAGGCTGCGGTCCGGGCGTGAGAAAAGCGCGGTGCTTTGCCCGCTGTTTCGCGCCTAATCGCTTTGCCTGCAGCGCCAAAATGCTCTGCAAGGAGACACAACACAACATGAACCTGCAATACCAGCTCAAGGCCGGCAGCTACTACCTGTACGACCTGCGCGAAACGCCCTGCACCATTACCGGCGAGCGGCGCTTCAAGCTCAAAACCGACACTGTGGCCATTGCCTTTGATGTGCACACCGGCGAGGTGCACCAACACGGCAGCCCTACGCGCATTCAATCGTGGGCTGCGCACACGCGTAGGCGGCTGCGCGCCTCAGGTCAATTGGCCGTGGCCAATGATTTGGTGGTGGTCTCGGGGCCTTTGCCCGTGGATGAGCTCAACAATTGTTTGAAAATTTCGGGCTATTGCCGCCGCATGCTCAGGCGGCTGGCGACGCTCCCACACGGCAAGCTGCAGCGGCCGGCAGCGCATGCGCGGCCACAGGCAGCCTGAACGAACCAGCACGTGCCCCCGCGTCTCCAAGCCGCCTTGTAGTGAGCCTTGCAGTGCGCTTTTTTGTACGCCTTGAAATGCGCCTCTAATGACGCATTTGATACGCCGGCCTAGCCCCACTACCGCGCATTCACCGTTTGCTCGGTGCGCAGCAACTCACTGGCTCCCACCGCATTGCGCACTGCATTTCGCACCGCATTGCGCCCTACTGTGCTTGTCTGCGCTTGTCTGCGCTCGGCAGCGCTGTGCATCCCAAGCCAGCCCGCGCCCGCTACAGCTCGGCGCTTAATTCGAAGGCGATCAAGCTGCAGCCAGCTCGCCGTCATCCAGCGGCGCGCTTTGTGTCACTTCTGGCAGTTCGGGGTGCTTCACCACCGTCACCGGCACCGGGCTGGCGTGCACCAGTTCTTGCGACACCGAACCCAGCAAAGCACTGCGAATAGACCCCTGCCCGCGCGCGCCCACGATGGCCATGCTGCAGCCGGTGCTCTCAATCAGGTCGACCAGTGTGTGCGCTGGGTCGCCAATGCCTATCTCAATGTCATAGCGCAGGCCAGCGGCGTCCATTAGGGCACGCGCATCCGCCATCAGGTGCGCGCCCGCTTCCAGGCTAGCCGCCTCAATGCGCGCCGGGTCACGCGACACCACCAGCTCATACAGCGTGGCGGGCTCTTGCACGTTGGCCAATACAAAATCGGCGCGCAGGCCCGCTTGCACCAGCTCCAGAGCATGGCGCACCGCGTCCAGCGCGAGGATGGAGCCGTCTACGGCGATCAATATTTTGGGCATGTTTTGTTCTCGTTAAAGCGGGTTTGCTGTCAGTGTAGCGATGGCGCTCTGGGACAATCGCGGCCATGCTGAAGTTCGACCTCCTCACCACCGACCCCACCAGCCACGCCCGCCGCGCGGCGCTTACGCTTAACCACGGGGTGGTGCAAACGCCCATCTTCATGCCGGTGGGCACGTACGGCACCGTAAAAGGCGTGATGCCGCAAAGCCTGCACGACATGGGCGCGCAAATCATCCTCGGCAACACCTTCCACCTTTGGATGCGCCCCGGGCAAGACGTGATGCAAAGCTTTGGCGGCCTGCACGCGTTTGAGCAGTGGCACAAACCCATACTCACCGACTCGGGCGGCTTCCAGGTTTGGAGCCTGGGCGCGATGCGCAAAATCACCGAAGACGGCGTGACCTTTGCTTCTCCTGTGAACGGCGACAAGCTGTTCATGTCGCCCGAAGTGAGCATGCAGATCCAGACCACGCTCAACTCCGACATCGTCATGCAGCTTGACGAATGCACGCCGTATGAGACCAAGGGCGTGCTGACCAGCGAGGCGGACGCCCGCAAAAGCATGGAAATGAGCCTGCGCTGGGCCCAACGCAGCCAGGATGAATTTGCGCGGTTGGAGAACCCCAACGCGCTGTTTGGCATCGTTCAGGGCGGCATGTTCACCGGTCTGCGCGAGGAATCGCTGGCGCACTTGGTCGACATGGATTTCCCCGGCTACGCCATCGGCGGCGTCAGCGTGGGCGAGCCCAAGGACGAAATGCTGGCCATCATGGCGCACACCCCGCACCTGCTGCCCGCCCACAAACCGCGTTATTTGATGGGCGTGGGCACCCCCGAAGATTTGGTGCAAGGAGTGGCTGATGGCGTCGACATGTTCGACTGCGTAATGCCCACCCGCAACGCCCGCAACGGCACGCTGTTCACCCGCTACGGCGACCTGAAAATCCGCAACGCCCGCCACAAAACCGATCACCAACCGCTCGATACCACCTGCACCTGCCACGCCTGCGCAGGTAAAGACGGCGTGGCCTGGAACGCGGGCGGCCGCGGTGGTTTTAGCCGCGCCTACCTGCACCACCTCGACCGCTGCGGCGAAATGCTCGGCCCCATGCTGTGCACCATCCACAACCTGCACTACTACCTGAACCTGATGCGCGAAGTGCGCGAGGCCTTAGACGCCGGCCAGTTCGCGCAGTTTCGGGCGCAGTTCAAATCAGACCGGGCGCGCGGGGTGTAGTTGCCGGCAGCAGAGATCTACCCAATGCGCGGCGTGTCTCGTGCTTCACAATGCTTCCCACCTTCATGTAACAGTCGCAAACTCGCTTTGTATATGTCTCCCCGAGAACTCGCTCGCCACAAAAACTCACAGAAGCAACTGCTGGGTGTGCCTGATTTCAAGCGTCTGACCCGGGGCAAGCTGCCTAAGCCATTTCATAAAATGGGCTCGCCTCGGTTGTTCGCCACCAATCTGATAAAGGTCTCAGATACGCACTGCGCCGTGTTTATGTGGCGCGACGGCGAAACACGGCAAGACGCGGCGTTTATGGCGTGGTTGTTCTGTGTGAACGGAAATGACTCTCTCTACCCACTATTTGAATTGCACTTTCACCCTAGCCATAAAGGCGTGCATTGCAAAACACCCTGCCGCAGCGAGCTCAACTACATCAATCGCCAGCTTCCGGGGGCGTGGGAATTGAACCTGCGCACGGCTCATGGGCTTGACCCGCGCTCCGACACGCACCGCAAACAACTCATACTGCAGTTTTGTCATGCTTGCGGCATTTCCGTAACCCAGGAAGAAGACCCATGGACCTTGCCCCTGGCCTGAAACACACCATTTGCGCTTTGTTCGAAGTGCATGAAGACAGCGCGACCGTGCAGCGTATCGTCACGCCTCTTGAGTACCCTGGCAGCAATGACAAAGTCGTCATTCGCGTTCGACAACGCGGTCAACACTTCGAGATTGATGAGAACGGCGAAGCGGCGCTATTTGCCAGCTTGCAAGGGGGCGACGTCGAGTCAGATCTGGTCCAGCGCTGGGCACACGATTTGAGTCAAGGCACCGGCGTGGACTATGCCGACGAAACCTTGATCGCCAGCCTGAGCGATCAACGCCTGATCGCTCCCACCATTTTTCATGTCGCCTGTGCGGCGCAGCAACTGTTTGCACTCGCCACCTCGCACAAAGAGCGTGCCGCCAATGACTTTAAAGAACGCGTGGCCAGCGTGATAGCGGAGATCGCCGACTCGCTGCATCTCACGATGGAAACCGATGTGGAACTCCCCTTCGCTGGAAGCATGGTCGCGGACTACGTGATCAACCACTCCACCCCGTTGATCATTATTGCGGCAGCCAGCGCCACGCGCCTACTGGAAGCCGAGTTGATACACATGCAGTACCGCTACACCCAGCAGCCCGGCTTTGTGTTGGCCATCGCAGAGAGTGAGCAGGCCGTGGGGCGCAAACAGTTCAAGCGGGCCAATTTTTACACCGGCAAAACGGTGGACTTTAGCCCTCCCGACCTCAAGCAACTGCTGCGCCAGCAACTGCACTGAGCGTTGCTGGACGAGCATGCTCGCATGCGTGCTCCGAGTGACCGTGACCGCAATCTGCCCAGCACGCGTTAACAATCAACTTTCATAGCTACTCACGCTTATCTCAAAAGCGCTAGAGCCCTATTTGGCTAAAAATTTCCGCTCGTCCAAAGCCACACAAACTCCTTATGCAAGACCTTTTCCCCAGCCCCTGGTTGGTCAACACCCTGCTGGACGAAGGCTTCATGGCGCACCAGCGCCAGGCGCTGGGCGTTGCAGGCGAGCCATACGGGCTCACGCCGTGGCTCGCGCATCACTTTGACCCGGCGGCCCTGGCCCGGCGCAACGAAGCGCAACTCGAACTCACCTTCATTGGCCCGCTGCTGACCCAGCTGGGCTGGTGCAAGGTGGCGCAAGAAACCCTTACCGTGCAGGGCAAACTGGCCAAGCCCGACTGGTGTTTGTTGCTGGAGCCGGAACAAGAAAACGCGCTGGTAGCCACCAAGGACCACCAGCTCATCACCGCCATTTGCGAATCCAAGGCCTGGGGCAAAACGCTGGACACCGGCAAAGCCGACCGCACCCACAACCCGCACCACCAGCTGCAGGACTACCTAAGCACCTTGCGCGTGCGCTTTGGGTTTTTGACCAATGGCCGCGTTTGGCGCGTGTACGACACCGACAAAATCACCGCCAAGAAGACCTACATCGAGTTCGACCTGCAGGCCATTTGCGCCCTGCCCGCAGGCCAGGAGAAAACCGAGGCGCTGGCACTGTTTGGCTTCTTCTTTGGCCGCAGCACCTACGCGCCGCCTGCAGTCAACGGGCAAGCCAGCGCCATCGAGCGAACCCTTGCGGCATCGGCCGACTTCACGCTGGCGGTGGAAGAAAATTTGAAGGCGGTTATTTACGGCTACGCCGGCGAAGACTCCCTGTTTGAAGCAATGGGCCGCGCCATTCACCGCGCCAGCCCCAAAGCCGATATGGCCAGCGTGTATGAAAACAGTGTGGTGTTGCTGTTTCGCCTGCTGTTCGTTGTGTACTTTGAAGACAAAAACCAGGGTCTGCTAGCGCGCCACCCGTTCTACAACCGCTTTAGCCTGGCGCACATTTACCAAAGCCTGCCCGAGCACGCCGGCCCGCGCAGCCAGTTGCATGACGGCGTGTACGCGCTCAAACACCTGTTTGAAATGCTGGACGAAGGCGCCGAGGACATCGACATTCCGCTGTTCAACGGCGGCCTGTTTGACCCGCAGCGCGCGCCCCTGCTACTGGTGCCCAAAATTTTCGACAACGCCACGCTGCGCAGCATTCTGGAAAAGCTGCTGTACAAAACCCACCGCGGCAACACGCTGTTTGATACCCGGCGCGACTTCAAAAACATGAGCGTGACCCACCTGGGCCGCATTTATGAAGGCCTGCTGGAATTTCGGTTTGAGAAAGCTTTTGAAACAGCGGTCTACCTCGAATATGAAACCACCGCCACGCGCGGAAAAACCGTAGAAGCCTATTTCGACAGCTACGACAGCGCCCTGCTGCGCAAGGAAAAAGGCTTCAAGGCGGTGCGCGAGGTCAGCGTCAAAAAAGGCGACGTGTACCTCAAAAGCGCCAGCAATTCGCGCAAAACATCGGCCAGCTACTACACGCCGGCCTCGCTATCGCAGCCCTTGGTGCAAGCCGCCATTGCGCAGGCACTGGCCGGCGCGCAGGCGCAGGGCCAAACGTTGATGGATTTGAAAATTCTGGACAACGCTTGCGGTAGCGGCCACTTTTTGGTCGAAGCGCTGGGCACGCTCACCGACCTGGCCCTCACGCAGCTCGACACCGACGCCGACCTGCAGCAGCTCGTGGCGCAGGAGAGCGAAAAAATTGCCGGCCAGCTCCAGTTCCTCAACCTCGACTACGTGCCCGACGACGCGCAAATACTGAAACGCGCCCTGCTCAAGCGCTGCATTTTTGGCGTGGACCTGAACCCCTTTGCGGTAGAGCTGGCGCGCCTGTCGCTGTGGATGGACAGCTTTATCTTTGGCACGCCGCTGTCGTTCATCGAACACCACGTGCAGCACGGCAACGCGCTGATGGGCGCCAGCGTGCAAGAGTTCATTGCCTACAACGCCACCGAGGTGCAGCAAAACGACCTGTTTTTGGACGACCTGAGCGCCCGCTTTGACGAGCTGCGCGGCGTGATGCACGAGCTGGGCGCCATGCGCGACACCACCGCGCAGGAGATTGAGCAATCCAAGCAGCTGTGGAAAACCGCCATTGCGCCCAAGCTCAACCTGCTGTCCCGCGCGCTGAGCTTTTTGTGCACCCGCCGCGCCCTGCTGGCCGAGGGCGACAAAGCCGGCTGTGAGACGCTGGACAAAACGCACGACCTGCTGGCCCAACTGTTTGACGAGGAGAGAAAAACCAAAAGCGCCGCGCTCAGGCAAGTGGAAGCCTATGCCCGGCGCTTTCACTTCTTCCATTACGAAGTGGCGTTCCCCGAGGCGTTTTCCGGCAGCAAAAAAGGCTTTGACGTGATCGTGGGCAACCCGCCGTGGGACAAAACCAAGTTCTCGGATGCCGACTTTTTCCCGCAGTACCACAGCAACTACCGCAGCCTGAAGAACAGCGAAAAAAACGCCGTGCAAAAGCGCTTGCTGGAGAGCCCGCACATTGCCGCCGCCTACCAAAGCACGCTGCATGAGCGCGAGGTGGCCAACGAGTACTACAAAGACAAAGCCGTGTTTCCGCTCAACAAAGGCGCGGGTGATGGCAACCTGTTTCGCCTGTTTGTGGAACGCAACCTGGGTCTGCTCAACGACGGCGGCAGCTTGAATTACGTGCTGCCTAGCGCCTTGATGTTTGAGGAAGGCTCCATGGGCCTGCGCCGGCACATCTTCACACAGGCGCAGCTCACGTTTTTCTACAGCTTTGAGAACCGCAACGGCATTTTTCCGGATGTGGATTCCCGCTACAAATTTGCATTGATGCAGATCGTCAACACCTCGCCGCACGCCAACGCACCGCCCATCGACACCGCGTTTTATGTGCTCGACGCCGCCGATTTGCAACAGCCCGAAACGCATGTGCCGTACCCGCTGGAAACCCTCAAAGCGCTGTCGCCCGAACACTGGTCGCTGATGGAGCTGCGCAACGCCGCCGACCTGCCCATTTTGCAGAAGTGCTACAGCGCCTTTGCCGCCCTGTCTCCCGACTGGCTGGACTTTCGGCGCGAGCTGCACATGACGGACGACAAGGACTTGTTTATTGAAAAAGAGGCGCCCGGCCTGCTCCCGCTCTACGAAGGCAAGATGGTTTGGCAATACAGCCATGTGTTGGACCAGCCGCAGTACTGGCTGGAGCCGCACGCCTTTGACGCACGCCTGCACAGCAAAGAGCTGCACCGCATGGGGCAGGATTTGGGCGTACCCAGGGCAGAGGCGGGCAAACACGAAGCAGCGGTGCGCTATGACCGCGAGTTTTTGCGAATCGCATTCCGCGCCGTTGCGAGTGATACCAACGAACGCACTTTGATCTTTAGCCTGCTGCCCAAGAACGTTGGCCTAGGCCATTCCCTGTTCGCCAATGCAGCCAAACGCTACACGAGCGCGGGCGAAGAAGGCGTGATCGCAATAGGCGAATCTCCGCAAAAGCTTCTCTTTGCACTGGCGTGGTTCAACAGCTTGCCGGTGGACTGGATCGCGCGGCAAATGATTCAAATCAACGTAAGCCAAACCTACCTGTACCGCCTGCCCACGCCACAACCCACAGACGCCGAAATCTTCGCCCACCCCGATTACGCCCAGCTCGCCAAAAACGCGCTGCTGCTTAGCCTGGCCGCCTCGTGGGACGATTTTGCCGAGCTGGCCCCGCTGTTCCAGGTGCAACCCGGCGACCTGCCCGACACTGCCAAAGCGCGCGACCAGTTGCGCGCCGAGAACGACAAAACCGTGGCGCGCCTGTATGGCATTACCGATGCCGAGTTCGCCCACCTGCTGCGCAGCTTCAAAGGCCTGGCCACCAAGCGGCCCGAATACCTGGCGCTGCTGCAGTAAGGCGACAGGGCAGGCGGGCGGCTCGCACCGGCAAACCCCGGCGCACGCCCACCACGCGTTGGCTCGCACAGGCACGCACGAGGGAACGATCTATAACTCCTTTATTCATAGCTGCTAGCGCTTATGCAATAAGCGCTACAGCCGTTTTTTACCTATATTTTTGAGCCGCGCTAGGGGTGCTGTGCATCACCCTCGCGAGGAAGCAATGCTGCCGATAGCGTTGGGCCGCAAGACTTCTTTTGGCAGGCAATAGCCGAGCTATCGACAAGAAAAGCAACGCGGTGGGCCACCGGAGACTATGGTGTCACAGACCGCCGGGCGTTATGCAGGACATGCTTGGGCCTGCTGCTGCACAGAGCGGGCGGCACGCTGAGCACCATTCACAACCTGCATGACCACTTGAACCTCATGCGCGAGGTACGGGACGTGCTGGATGCCGGTCAGTTCGCGCAGTTCCGGGCGCAGTTCAAATCGGAGCGGGCGCGCGGGGTGTAGGCCGGTGTCAACCTAGAGGCAGTGCAGTGCGTCAAGTATCGGTAAAGACTGGAACCTACCCGTCCACGGACCCATCGAAACCGCTTATGTACCGCCCCACCCTGCTGTCTGCCTTGGCCCTTACTTTCTGTGCGGCAGCCAGTGCTGCACCGCCGTCGGAAGTGTTACCGGCCGGTCCGCATGCCGAGCAGTGGCGCGCCCTGTCGCGGTTTGGCTACGGTCCCACGCTGCAGGAAGCGCCAGGCACTGCGGGTGGTGTGCAGGGCCGCGCCTGGGCGATGGATGCACTGGCGCAAGCCGTTCAAGCCGCACAGCGCCCGCCGGTGATTCCGCCTGAATACAGCGGGTTTGAGATTGCCCTTCCCAGCCTGATCGAACAAAACCGGGCCAGCCAGCAAGAGCGCAGGGACATGCGCAGCGCACGCGCAGCACAGGACAAGCTGAATGCCGCCAACCACATGAATAACGCGGGGAGGCCCGCTGAGGCGAATGCCATGCCGATGGCGATGGCACCAGAGAAAGGCCCACCGCAGTTTTCGCAACAAGTGGCCTCCGAAGCCGCGCAGTGGCGGCTGTGGAGCTGCAGCCACCCGGACCAGGAAGCACCGCTGCTGGCCCGCATGACCGAGTTTTGGTTCAACCACTTCAACGTATTTGTAGGCAAACCATCGGTGCGGCCGTTTATCGGTCATTACGTGGTGAACGCCATCCGCCCGCATGCGCTGGGTCATTTTGAGGACTTGTTGCTGGCCACGGCACGTCACCCGGCCATGCTGAACTACCTGGACCAGGTCAGCAGCCAGGCCGCTGTCAGCCCGCCCAGTCGTGCCGGTAATGTCGCGAACATCGCTAATGCCGCTAATCCAATTAACGCCGTCGACGCCGTTGATGCTGCAAAGGCTGGCAAAGCCCCGCGCGGCATCAACGAAAACTATGCCCGCGAGGTGATGGAACTGCATACGCTGGGCGTGGGCGGCGGCTACACCCAGGCCGATGTGCAGGCGCTGGCGCGCATTCTGACGGGCTGGACTATCGATCCCAAAAGCGAGAGCGGTTTCCGCTTTACGCCTCGCCGGCACGACACCGGCACCAAAGTTTTTCTGGGTCAGACCTTTACCAACAGCGGCGAGCAGGAAGGCATCCGCGCCCTGCACTTGCTGGCGATGCAGCCTGCGACTGCGCGCCGCATCAGTTTGCGATTGGCGCAGTGGTTCGTCGCCGACGAGCCGCCGCCCGCCATGGTCGAGCGCCTGACGCAGCGCTACCTGGACACACAAGGTGACATTCGCGCAGTGATGCAAACGCTCATCGAATCCCCTGAAACCTGGGCACCTGACAACCAGTTGTTCAAAACCCCCATGGATTACGCCTGTTCGGTACTCAGCGTGCTAGGCACAGGCGAGCACGACGCGCAAATGCGCCAAGCCGAAGGCTTTTTGCGCAATGCCGGGCAAGCGGTGCATGGCTGGATTACGCCCGATGGCTATGGCACCAGCGCGGCCACCTGGCTGTCGCCCGAAGCGCTGACACGCCGCGCCGACTTTGCCGTGCAGGCCGGCCGCGCGGTACCGGTGCCTGGCGCGCTGGCCGTGTGGTTGCCGGTGCAAACCTGGGCGCGCATTGCCCGCGAACCTGAGCGCAACCAAGCGGGCCTGGCACTGGCCAGCCCCACCTGGATGCGCAAGTAATTTTCTAAGGCTCCCATGGGTGACGTGCTCAAACCTGCCTGCTGTGGTAAAGCCGCACCAGGCTTCGTTGGCGCGTGACTCGTAGGTGGCAAAGTGAATAAATGCAGGGGCTCTGCCCTTCAAGTTTTACCCAAACGCTGCTCCACCCCGGTTCAAAGGCACCTTATGTCCGAACGCTTCTCTTCCCTGAATTCTTCCAGCTTGCTCCTGAAGCGGCGCCACATTCTGGCCCTGCCCTGGGCCGCGCTCATGGGCTCCCAAGCCGCCTGGGCGCAAGGCAGCGCCCAGGTATCACAGGCATCACAAGCGACCGCCGGTGGGGGTCGCTTTGTGCTGGTGTTCCTGCGCGGCGCCATGGATGGGCTCTCAGCGTTCGTGCCCTACGCCGATCCCGCCTACTACGCCATTCGCCCCGGCATTGCGATCCCTCAGCCGGACGGCACGGACGCCACCACCCTGGCGCTGGACACGCGTTTCGGCCTGCACCCGGCCCTTGCGCCGCTGGCCCCGCTGTGGCAACAAGGCGTGATGGCGTTTGTACCGGCTGCCGGGCTGCCGGCGCCCAACCGTTCGCACTTTGATGCCCAGCACGCCTGGGAAACCGGCCAGCCCACCGCCCACGCTACCGGCAGCGGCTGGCTCAACGCTTGGGCACAAGCGGCAAGCGGCGCAGCCGACCATGCCATTGGGGTCGGCGAGAGCAGCCCCGAAATCCTGCGCGGCAAGGCTCCGGTCACGCTGGTATCCCAAGGTAAATCGGCCTTGCGCGCGGGGGCTACCGCCGCGCCGCGCATGCGTGATGCGCTGCAAGACCTGTACGCCGGCGATGCCCAACTGGGCGCCGCTTTTGCCGAGGGAGCACGCAGCCGCAGCGCCACCGCCGAGCAGCTCACCGAAGCCGACCAGTTGGCCAGCCAGAACGCGCCGCAAGCGATGAGCGCCGAAATGCGCGCCGCCAACAACGGCGCTGGAAACGTGCAGGGCTTGGCTCTGGACGCGCAGCACCTTGCCACGTTGATGAATGGCAATCCGAAGTTGCAGATTGGATTTATTTCAGCGGGGGGTTGGGACACCCACGCCGGCCAGGGCGCGGCCAAAGGCGGCCTGGCTAATTCGCTTGGGCGACTGGCGCAGGCGCTGGTGGAGCTGCGCAAGGGCTTTTCGCGCCCCGGCGATGTGATCGTAGTGGTGAGCGAATTTGGCCGCACCAGTGCAGAGAACGGCACCGGCGGCACCGACCATGGCTGGGGCAATGCGATGCTGCTGATTGGCAACCGCATCAACGGCGGGCGCTGGCACGGCCGCTGGGAAGGGCTGGCGCCAGACCGCCTGAACGAGCAGCGCGACCTGCCCGCGTTTCACGACTATCGCGCCGTGATGTCGCTAGTGCTGCGCAGCACGCAGGGCGTGAGCGACGCACAACTGAACGCGATTTTCCCGGGCAGCCCCTACACGGGCGGATCGCTGTTGGCAGGCGATAACCGGCACTTGGCGAAGCTGATGCGCACCTGAACAACGGCAGGGTGGCGCTGCGCAGAGCGGCCAGCGATTGCCATGCGCGCCCTGCAAGTGCTGCCCGCCCCGAGCCTTTTGGCACGGGCACAATGCCGGCGTGACATCTCCCGCCCTCAAAATTTGGCTGCGCCGGTGCCTTGCCCCGCTCAAGTGGCTGCTGGCACTCGTCATCCTGTTCGAGGAATGGGGCTGGGTGCCGCTGCAGCAGGTGCTGGCACGTATAAGCCGTTGGCCCGGTTTTCGCTGGTTAGAGGGGGCCGTGCAAAAAGCACCTCCTTGGCTTGCCCTGCTGCTTTTTTGCCTCCCCGCCGTGGTGCTGCTGCCTATCAAGCTGCTGGCGTTGTGGCTGATCGGCGCGGGGCATGCGCTGACGGGCTTCACCGTGATCGTCGCGGCGAAGCTGCTGGGCACCGCTTTGGTGGCGCGGCTGTTCAGCCTGACGCAACCGGCGCTCATGCGCCTGCCTTGGTTCGCCCGCTGGTACGGCCATTGGATGCGCTGGAGGACCCAACTGCTGGCACAAGCCCGCGCGTCCAGCGTTTGGCGAACGGCCCAGCAACTGGCGCGCGATGGCAAAGTGCGCTGGCGCAGCATGCGCCGCTGGTGGCGCCTCAAGTTCGAGCACTAGCTGTAGTTACCCAAGAGGCGGCATCAAACCCTACTTGCTCCACCCGCTCGGACTGGGCCCGCACCATAAAAGCGTGAACCGACTTGCCCATTTGCTCAGCTGCGGCAGCGACGCGGGCCTTGAGGTCGTCTTAAATGTAGATGGTGGTGAACATGGCGGCACCTCCTGAATTGGATTCAACGCAGCACAAAAGTGCTACGTTGAATCCAACACGCTTCCGCCCCGTGCGTGTCGAAGCCGTCCTTGCTGACAGCCGGGTACCGCTGCGTCTTAGCGCGTGTTCACGATCTCTCGTTTTTTGATCTGAGAACAGGCGAATGAAAAAGAAATACGCCAGTGACATCAGCCGAGAGAAATTTGAGGCGATCGTGCCCTTGCTGGAAAGCGTGCGCGTGCGTATCAAGCCCACGACAGTGGATCTGCACCAAGTCTTCTGCGCGGTGTTGTACCTGCTGCGTACAGGGGGCCAACGACGCTTACTGCCCAGCGATTTTCCTAAATGGCGCACGGTGCATTCTTACTTTACCAAGTGGAGTGAGTCCGACCAGCACGGCATCAGCGTGCTGGTCGGACCTTAAAAAAATCAGGTTGCCGCGGCCCGAGAGAGATTGGGGCGCAGCGCACGCACGACGCTGTTGATCGTGTACGCCCAAAGCGTGAAGAACAAAGACACAGCAGCCTCGAGGAGGTATGACGCGGGCAAGAAGGTCTCGGGCATCAAACGACACATATGCGTGGACACGCAAGGCTTGCCGCATGCGGTGGCGGTGACCACGGCAGAGGTGACGGATCGCAAAGGCGAATGGCAGGCGCTGAGTCGTTGCAAGGCCAACTCGGGGGCGGTGCAAAGCGTGCTGACCGGCAGTGGTTACACGGGCCAACCTTTCGCACAGGGTGTTCGTGAAGCACTGCGTGACGAAGTAACGGTGCAGATTGCCAAGCGCAGCGAATTGCACAGGTTTGCGGTAATTACGAGGCGCGGGGTGGTGGAGCGCAGCTTTGCGTGACTGGAGAAGAATCGGCGGTTGTAGACGAACTGCGAGCGGCAGATCAATACCAGCTTGCAGTCCATCCATCTCGCATTCTTGGCATTGATACGCAGAAGATGAGTGAACACGTTCTTACAGATCCGAGCACTACTGCGTCCCTTTTTTAGTACGCCGAGCATTGAACTGCCTACCCGCGCTAGCCTCAATCTTTTCGGCCAGCGTGTGTCCGTCAGGGGTTCCCCGGAATGGAACTTATGCCCGCCCAACAGGCATGCTTTATGCGTGGTGGCAATGCCGACCTTCGCACTTAGCTTCCGACTGCTCGTGGGACTGTCATCCAGAACGGCAATGACAACGAGTCTTGTCTCCAGCGGGCAAACATCATTTGCTCGGATTCGCGGGTGAAGTGCAGCGGTTTGCCGTCTGCCGGCTTGATCTCAGCCAGTTTACGCACCACAAGCGCCTGGACTTCGGTGGGTAACGCGGCGAAGCCCGTTCCACTAATCAGGGAGTCGCCCTTCAAAAAGGCCCAGTAGAAAAAACTGGCCGACGCGCTGGCCCGGTCTGCCGATTTCGGCGCCGCCTCCAAAAGAATATAGGTGAGGTCGACAATCGGCCAGACTGCTACGCCCTGCAAGTCAATCAGCGACGCTGTCAAAGCTGAACTCTTGCTGATGCTCGAGGCCTTAACCGCTGCTTGAAATGCTAGTTCCGAGGGTGGAACAAAATTGCCCGTCTTGTTGCGCAGGGAAACGGATGCCAGCCCGTCGCGCAGCACCCGGTCATAAGACACATAGCCGATCGCGCCTGGAGTCGCCTTGACGGCTGCGCTCAGCGCGTCATTTCCCTTAGCCAGCACGACTTCGCCTTTCCATTCGACGGTCCTGCCTGCACCTGTTCCCTTCACCCATGCTGGGCTCTGTTGACTAAGGTATTCGGTCAGGATGGCTGTGCTACCCGAAGAGTCTTCGCGTACGATTCTTACCACCCGCATCCTAGGTAGAGTCAGCCCAGGATTGAGCGCAGTTATGCGCGGGTCGTCCCACGCCGCGATGTCACCCGACATGAGGTCTGCCAGCACTGCGCCGGTCAACTTGAGAGCGCCGTTGGCAACCCCCTTGACATTGATGACCGGAACAATGCCGCCAGCCATGGTGGGAAACTGGATCAAGCGGGCAGTCTTGAGTTCGGCCTCTGTCAACGGTGTATCGGTTGCGCCGAAGTCCACCGCCCTTTCGCTCATCTTCTTGATTCCGTCGCCCGAACTGGTCGCGGTGTAGCGAACTAGCTGACCTGTTTCCTTGGAATATCCAAAGCACCAGGCTGAGTACACCAAGCTTGGAAAACTCGCGCCGGCACCGCGAATGCCAGCTACTGCAGGATCCAAGGTTTGGGCTTGTAATTGCCAAGGTAGCAACGCTGCCAGTGCGAGAAGACTGATAACTTGAATGCGCCGCATCGAAAGCTCCTGATTATTGACGTTCCATTTCGTTTGATCATACGCATGTATGTAACCTATAAAACCATCTAGGGACATCCTGCATAACTCCCTGCGGGTTGTGATAGCGCGGTCTCGGGCGGTCCGCTTCGTTGCTTTTCTTGCCAATAGAACGGCGATTGGCTGCCAAAAGATGCCTTGTGTCCCATCCCGATCCGCACCATCACATCCTCGCGATGGTTATGCAGAACATCCCTAGCAGCCAACGGGTCATTGCCGTCAGTATGTAGTTTTCCTAGCGCCTTCGGACCCTGGCGCCACGACCAGTGCGTTGCTCGATGCCGGAGCACGCTTGCACTTGCGCGCGGGAGGAGCGATGCGTCGCCAGAACACCCGGTACGACTCGGCGATGCGCGTGCCGCGTGAGCCGCGTGGGCCGCGATCCCTCGGTGCAGACAGCCGCGTCTTCTGCATGCTTTTTCACGTACTTTCGCGATCTTTCACGCTTTTGCACGCTTTTTTTCGCGTCCCTCGGGTCCTTTCGCGCGCTTGTACGCAGCGCCCAGCCAATGGAACTAGCTGCACAAATCATTCATTTGGGTGATTCGCCGCCCGAGATGCCTGGCTACCGTGACGGGTCCTGTAACAAAACTATACGAGGGACGATCTTGAACACTTACCACCAATTCTTTCGCCTGTCCACCGGCGCCGCATTGATCACCATGCTTTTCGCCTGTGGCGGCGGCAGCGACAACCCCGACCAGCCACCTGCGCCAACTCCCGTCATGGCCACGCTCTCGGGCACGGTAACGGTCGACGGCCCCATCCAAAACGCCGTGGTGTGCCTGGACCTCAATGCCAACAATGCCTGCGATACCGACTAGCCCGCTGCAGGCAAAACCGGTGCGAGCGGCGCCTACAGCCTGAGCTACGACACGGCCAAGATCACCGCAGAACAGGTCATGACCAGCTCGCTGATTGCGCTCATGGTGCCCGGTGCGGTCGGTGGCGCAAACACCGCGGTAGACACGGCTTAGCCCGGCAATGCCAGCACCGGAAGCGCCTACGTCCTGAAGCAAATACCGGGAGCGAGCGGCGCGATCAACCCGCTGACCACCTTGGTATCCAGCGGTGTGGCCGCTGGCATGAGCGCCACTGCCGCGCGCGCCAATATGGCTTTGCAACTGGGCATGGATGCCGCAAAAATTGACGGTTACCAGGACGATGCAACTTCCAGCGCCGCGCCCGTCGCAGACAACGCCCGCACCACGGCGCGCTTCACTGCAGAAGCGCTGCAAAACGGCGTGACCCTGGCCGTAGCCGACCAGCTGGCCGCCAACACGGCAACGCCTGGCGACCTTTCTGGCTTGACCTACGTGGACGCGAACAATTATTTCTACCGCACCAGCAGCTCGCTCGCGAAGGCGGCCGGTGTTGCCGGCTCCAGCTTTTCAGAAACGATCACCCGCGTATCGCGCTGGCAAAAATATCACAGAGACTCGATTGCTCTACCCCCGCGCTTACCCGGCGCCTCAGGGCTGGATTCGCTGCGATGCCACCACAGCGCACACCAGCACTTTGGGCAGCCCCAGCCGCAGCGATTACTGCTCGTCGTCCGCCTCGGTGGCTTATTCGACCGGGGCGCGTGTGTCGGGTCAATCCATGTCCAGCGTGTTGAGCGCTTTGTATGACGACCCTGCCACCAACGTCATCAACTTCGGCATACCCAACGGCGCGCTGTTGGCCATGACCGGCGCGGCGACCTTTGCGCAAGGCTCTGAGGTGAAGTCGCGCGCCACGCTGAACCTGAACCGGCCGATTTTTATCGCCAACATCAACAACGATGTGCGTCCGCAAGCCGAAGCGACCACGCCAGACCAGCTGGTCGCCGCGAAGACGGCCGCCAAGGTCAACTTGGCCACCAGCTCGGGAACAGCACCAGCTTGCTAACCAATCTTCGCGTGGCCTTCACGGGGGCCACCAGCGCCAGCGCCGGAACGGTTCAGTTTTATCAATGCGCTCTCAATGAGGCGCAAACCACGTCGTCGAATTGCATCGTGGCCGAAACGGGCACCTACACCATTGAAACCATCAACGGCGCGCGGCTCATGCGCTTTGCCGGCTATGCACCCACCACGTTCTCGACGGACGAAAACTTCTACACAGAATTCGGGGCCTCTGTTTATCGCGCGCGCCAAACCAAGCCGGTCGATTCATTCAAGACCAGCCCGTCAAAACGCCTGAACGCTACGGCATGGGCGTCCCTTAGAGGCCAACTTGCACTCGCGAATTAAACGAGCGAGGTCGCAGTTGAAACGAGGGTCGGGGTGCAGCGCGCTCCGACCCCTTTTGCCTTTTGCTGTGGGCGGACGGTTGACATTTCCCCTCGCCGAATCCCAAGCAGGCCGCCTGCGCATCGCCCATTCCGAGCCACGGACGGCGCGGACGGCGCGGACGGCGCGGACGGCGCGGACGGCGCAGATTAAGCCGCTCACAATAAAACTCCTAAATAAATAGCTACTCACGCATATTCAGTAAGCGCTAGAGCCCTATTTGGCTCTAGATTCAAGGCGCTAGTCGCAAGGTCACCGGGGGCGCCGCCAGTTGCGCCAGTGGCAGCCATGCCAGCACTGAATCCACCGTCACGGTTTCAATGCGGTCGGCAAAGCGCAGATGGTTGGGGTGGTCGTCAAACGCAACACTGGCCTGGCTGATACGCCCACCCAGGCGCGTGAGCGGGCCGATTTTGAGGGGCGTGGGAACATAGCCTTTGAACTTGAGCCAGGCCTGCGCCTGCTCGCGCGTGCGCACGGTGGCGGGCTCCATGGCGGCAGCCAGCGTCTCTATCGCCCACTGGTTCGATTGCTGGTAGCGCGTGCCCCAGGCGTAGCTGACCATGCTGTAGGGCGCGTGCTGCAGGGCGCGGGCGCGCTGGTTGTCGCGTAGCACGGGCAACAAATGCTGCTGAACATCGTTGGTCGGCACCGCCCACACGGTTTCGTAGCGCCAGGCGTCGTCCATAAAAAATTCGCCCAGCCCTTGCCGGTACAAGGTGCCCACGGCCGTGCCGCATTCGTTGAGCTTGTGCACCACACGCCATGTGCCCTCTTGCGTGCGGTAAGCCCAGCCAAAGTGCGAGTAGCGCAGGTGGTGTTGACTAAGGTCTTGTCCGGCGCGGCCCAGTGCCACCACTTGCACCCCTGCGCGAGCAAATTCGGCATCCAGCGCGGCGGCAGTGCGCTCGGCCAGCTGCATGCCGCTGGTAATGCTGGCCACCGTGGGCTTGCGCACCTCGCACGAGCGCCCCGCCAGCGCCGCAGGTGCGGCCATGGTGAGGACAACCACCAACCCTGCGGCGAACGCGCCGCGTATGGAAAAACAGGCGTGTGCCATAGCTGCTTCCTTCACAGCTGCTCGTTATGCAGCAGCGCGCGGCCCAGCGCGTTGGGCACAAAGGCCAGCACTTCGCCCGCAGCCGACAACAGCACCCCCGTGCCAATCACGCTGCAACTGACCACAGTGCCCACGGCGTACGCCGAAGCCAACGCGCTGCTGGCCGCCACTTCGACGCTGACGGCCGCGCCATCAGAAGCCCGCTCCAACAGGTACACGGTGCCGTTGGCGGATGCCTGCACCGCCGTGACGGTCAGCACCGCCCCCGTGACCGAAAGCGCCACCGGCACGGCAACAAGGGCGGCGGATGCAGCACCCGCCACGGAAGCGCCCCCCACGACCGAGGCCACCGGTAGCAACGAAAGCGCGGCCGATGCCTCGCTTTGGGCGTGCGCTGGCGCTGGCGCGGCGGCCAGCGTGCAGGCCAGTGCCAAAGCGAGAAGGCATGCGGTGAGATGTTTGTGCAGCAATTCGGTCATACAAAAATCCTGGTGGTGAATCAAAAAATGGCGGTGCCTGCGGTTCCGGAGGTTCCAGCGATTCCGCGGCCCTTCGGATGCCGGCGGTATCCGTTTGCGGATAGCCGCGAGAGGTGTGAGAGGTGTGAGAGGTGTGAGCGATATGCCAAGCGCAGCGCTTATTCGGCAGTAGTGGCCAAGGCTTCGCGCCGGCCGTGCAGGCGCGCTTCCAGTACATCGGCGTCGTGCCGGTCGCGCAGCATCTTGGCCAGCGTGAAAGCTGTGGTGATGAGGAAGAGCCAGCTCGCGCCCAAAAAGGCTTTGTAGGTCACATTGATCTCCATACCCTGCAAGCCCCAACCGGTCAGCGCAATGGCTACTGCAAAGCCGCCCCACACCACCACGCGCCACAGGGGCGTGTCACCGGTACCTGTGCCTCCCTGCGCAACTCCCGCACCAGATGCGCCGCTTTCGTTGTCGCGAATGAATTTGGCCAGCGCAAACACGCTGGAGAGGCAAAACACGTACCCCATCACCATGAAGGCTTGCTGCAGCCGTTCGCCGGGCAGCCAGGCCAGGCCAACCGCGCACAGAAACACAGCGATGCTGAAAGATGCCCACACCTGAAATTGCCAGGCGCGGGTGTCACGGTTGACGTTGCGGGAGTTAGGTGCAGACATGGTGGCGGTGGCGCTGGGGCTGTTGTTGTTCATGTCGGCATGGTGCAAGGGGAGCGGCAAAGGGCGCGCTTAATCTTGCCAAAGGAGCGCACAAGTGGGTTCGAAGTATCTATTTTTGATACTTTTTAGCGCGCCTGCGCCTTAGGGCACTAGTGCTGGTGCGCCAGTACTGGTGCGTTCGTGCGGGCCCCGCGCCGTTGCCCAGCGCGCGCAAAAAAAGGGCGCTGCCAAAATCTGGCAACGCCCTTTGCACAAGGCAACGGTGCGAGCGCGTCTACTGCGCGAGTAAGGCCTGCACCCGCGCCTGCAGTAGTTCTGGCTGCACTGCGGCGGCGGGTACCGGCAGGCCCACGTTGAGCCCCACGCGGCTAAACACGCCCCGGCGAAACGGCCGCACCATGGCCGTGCCTTTTTCCACACGGCTGAAGTAGCTGCCCCACAGGTTGGTAAGCGCCATGGGAATGACCGGCGGCTCCAGCCCGTCGGCTTTGGCCCGCTCCAAGATTTTCATAATGCCGCCTTTGAACGGCTGCAGCTGACCGTCTTTGGTGAGCGCACCTTCCGGGAAGATGGCCAGCAAATCGCCGTTTCTCAGCGCCTCGGCAGATGCCTCGAACGCAGCCTCGTAAATGGCGGGGTTCTCCTTGTACGACGCGATGGGGATCGTCTTGCCCAAGCGGAACAGCCAGCCCAGCACTGGCACTTGAAAAATGCGGTGGTCCATGACAAAGCGCATGGGCCGCGGGCTGGCGGCGGCCATCAAAATGGCGTCGACAAAACTAACGTGGTTGCACACCAAAATGGCAGCACCATGCTCGGGAATGTGCTGGTCTCCCTGCACCTTGAACCGATAGATAAGCCGCGTCGCCACCCACGCCGTGAACCGCATCAGGTATTCAGGCACCAGCATGAAGATGTAGAAAGCCACCACCGCGTTGGCCAGGCCAGTGAACAGAAAAATTTGCGGCACGGTGAACCCGCTTTCGAGCAGCGCGCCAGCAATCACCGCGCTGGCGATCATGAACAGCGCGTTCAAAATATTGTTGGCCGCAATGATGCGGGCGCGGTGCGTGGGCTGCGAGCGTATTTGAATCAGCGCGTACATGGGCACGCTGTAAAGCCCGGCAAACAGGCTGAGCAGCGCCAAATCAAGCAACACGCGCCAGTGCGCTGGCTGGGCCATAAAAGTCGTGACGCCCATGATGGGCGCAGCCGGCAGCCCGCGCGAAGCAAAATACAGGTCAATGGCAAACACGCTCATGCCAATGGCGCCAAGCGGGACCAGGCCAATTTCCACGTGTCTGCGCGACAGCACCTCGCACAGCAGCGCCCCCGTGCCAATGCCGATGGAGAACACCACCAGCAGCAGGGAGGCCACCCGCTCGTTGCCGTGCAGCACTTCTTTGGCCAAGCTGGGAAACTGGCTGAGAAACACCGCGCCAAAGAACCACATCCAGCTAATGCCCAGTAGCGAGCGAAACACCACCACGTTGCCATGCGCCAGCTTGAGGTTGCGCCAAGTTTCGGTAAAGGGGTTCCAGTTGATGCGCAAGCCGGGGTCGGTGGCAGGTGCCACGGGAATGAACTGCGCCACCACGCGCCCCGCCACCGCTGCCAGCACGCAGGCCACGGCCACAGCGGTGCGCCCTATGCCTGGCATTGCCACGAGCAAACCGCCCGCCACATTGCCCATCAAAATGGCAACGAACGTGCCCATCTCGACCATGCCGTTGCCGCCCGTCAGCTCGCGCTCGCCGAGCACTTGCGGTAGATAAGCGAACTTGACCGGGCCAAACAAGGTGGAGTGCAAGCCCATCAAAAAGGTACACAGCAGCAGCACCGGTACGTTGCTGGCGATGAACCCACCAGCAGCCACCAGCATGATGGCAATCTCCAGATTTTTGACGAAGCGAATCATTCGCGTCTTGTCGTATTTGTCGGCCAGCTGCCCCGAAGTGGCCGAGAACAACAGGAACGGCAGGATGAACAGCGCGCCGATGACCAGCCCCGCCATGGCGGGCTGCAGCCACGACACGCTGAGCTGGTAGGTCACCATCACCGTGAACGCAAACTTGAACAGGTTGTCGTTGGCCGCGCTGGAAAACTGGGTCCAGAAGAACGGCGCAAAGCGGCGCTGGCGCAGCAGGGCGAACTGGTTGGGTTCTGCGTGGGCAGGCTCCGCGTGAGCCTGCTTTGCGGCATGCACGGCGGCAGGTGTGCCAGGCATCAGCGGGGCCGGCGCAGCAGCGGGCGCTGCGGGGGTGTTCTGGCGGTTGTCCAAAGTCATACGCTCCTCCGGGGGCCCATCTGTGTGGCGGCAGTTCTGGTTCTTTTGGCCAGCGACCAAGTGCCGGCAGGCGCGCCATTTTGCATGGACGCGGGGCGCTGGGGCGCGTCGTTGGAGCGCTGTTTTTGTACGGCCCGGTGCAGCGCCAGCAGGACGGGCAGCGCGGCACCAGCGGCCAGCAGGTGCTTGAGGCTGTGGCCCGATACCCAGTAGCCGGTGAAAGCAAAAACATTCGCGTCCCACAGCTCGCACAGCTTGGCCGCGCCATACCAGGCGACCACGCCGCCCCGGTTCAAGGCCAGGGCCCCGGCGCGTTTTGGCAAAAACGCCAGCACCAGCACTACCAGCATGCCGCCCAACTGGGCTACGGCCCAGGGCATAAGGTTGCCGCTGTGGGCCCACCACAACGCAGCAGCTGGCGCGGCCACCAGCATGAAGCCTGCGGTAGCCATGCCTGCACGCGGGCTCACCCGAGCAGCCGCGCCAAGCCCCAGCAAACCGGAAAAAGCGGCCACCATGCCCAGCCGGTCCCATAGCAAACCTGCGTTATCGGGTTGCCAGTGGTAGGCAGCCGAGCCGGCCGTGGTGAGCAGCAAACCCGTAAAGAACAAGGCCGCCAAGGCGCGCGTGGTGCCCTCTGTCGCAAGGCTTTCACGGCGCCCTAACCGGCCCAGCAGCACTGCGCCCCACAGCGCTGCCACAGCAAAAGGCAGGTTGGACAACACATCCACCGCATGCGGCAGGCCCCACAGCGTGCGCTGGTCGGCAAAGCCATGCTGGTGCACATCGGCCGCGAGCGACGGCGCACATACCGCCAGCGCGAGTAAACCGAGTGCGGCGCCAAGCAACGCCCATTCACGCCGCTGAAGCCCTCGCTGAATGGCTTGTCGACTTGTTCCTTGAACCATGCCCATCTCCCAAAATTGAACGATGGCGCAGTGTGCAAACCTGGAACGCAAAAAACGACATAAAGCTGCACCAGACGCTACTCAGACAACCCCAAGTATTCATAATCGATACCCATGAGCACCACCGCCGACCTTGTCCTGGCCCTTAAAAAAGAACTGAAGGCCGCGCAAATGACCTATGCCGACTTGGCGAAGGCGCTGGGCATGGCCGAATCCAGCGTCAAGCGCATGCTGGCGAAGGGCGATATGCCACTGTCACGCATCGACGCCATTTGCCGCGCGCTGGCGCTGGACTTTGCCGATCTGGCGCGGCGCGTGGCGGACGACCAGCCGCTGCTGAGCGGGCTGACGCAGGAACAGGAGCGGGCCGTGGTGGCCGACAAAAAATTGCTGCTAATGGCCATTTGCGTGCTGAGCCAATGGACGCTGGAGCAGGTCACCAGCACCTACCAACTGAGCGAGACGCAAGGCATTCAGTACCTGGCGCGACTCGACCGCATTGGCATCATTGAGCTGCGGCCGCTCAACCGCTACCGGCTCAAGCTGGCCAAAACTTTCCGCTGGCGCCCGCACGGGCCGGTGATGGAATACTTCCGCGAGCACGCGCTGCTGGATTATTTTTCTGGCAGTTTTGACGGCTCGGGCGAAGGACTGCTACTGGTGCACGGCAACATCAGCCGCGCTTTGGCACCCGCGTTTATGGAGCGCATGCAGCGCGTGGCCCAGGACTTTGCACAGCAGCACCTGGCAGACCAAAAGCTGGACAACCGCCAGCGCGACGGCTACACGCTTTTACTGGCACTGCGCAGCTGGGAGTTTGAAGCGTTCTCACGCATGCGGCGTTAGGCCTAGGGACGTCCTGCATAACTCCCTGCGGTCTGTGATAGCGCGGCCTCGGGCGGTTCTCTGCGTTGCTTTTCTTGCCAATAGCACGGCTATTGGCTGCAAAAAGACGCCTTGCGCCCCATCCCGATCCGCACCATCACAT
>JBBSUJ010000021.1:0-40682 GCA_038235025.1 Burkholderiales bacterium | reverse complement strand
TCTGCGGCGTCTGCGCCAAGCTGCGGCGTTCAAAATCACCAAGATACTGACCGACAACGGCGCGCAGTTCACGGACCGCTTCACCAGCAAAACCAAGCAACCGACGGGCACACATCTGTTTGACCAGCAATGCATCGCGCAAGGCATAGAGCACCGGTTGATCAGGCCGCGGCATCCGCAAACCAATGGCATGGTGGAGCGCTTTAACGGGCGTATCAGTGAGATCGTTAAACAGACCAGATTTGAATCGGCAGCCGAGTTGGCGACTACGCTGACCAACTATCTGAGCACCTACAACCACCACATCCCGCAGCGCGCCTTAAATCATCTCTCGCCTATCGAGACCCTTCAAACGTGGAGCAAGAAAGCTCCCGACTTGTTCGTCAAGCGGGTGTATAAAAAGGCGGAACTTGACATATCGCTATTAAATTAGGATCAGTACAGCCCAAGCGACCGGAAAACGCAATCTAAACATGTGCAGATAGCGCAGGACCGTCACCACTCAATAGTGCGGCGGCCGCTCGTCCACCGCACTGGCTCCCAGGCCGCCCGATCCGCCATCAGCCGCCGGCGCTTGCTGGCGCAGTTGCACCACCTCGCGCACCAGTCGGTCGATCAGCTCTTGCTGCTGGTGCACCGTCAGGTTGAGCTCATCCAGCACGTCTTCCATAAAACTGGCCTTGATCTCCAGGTTATCCAGTCTGCGTTCGGTCTCCATATGGCGCTGTTCGTCAGGTGTGTTGTTTAGCCATGTGTTCGGGGTGGCCATGATTTACAGCGCTTGCGCAAGGCGGGCCACACCACTGCGAATTTTCTCGACGTCTGCCGTGGCGAACGACAAGCGCAGGGTGGCCGGGTCGGGTTCGGCGCAGTAGAACGGCGCGCCGGGCACAAAGGCCACGCCCCGCGCAATGGCGCGCTTGGCCAGCACGTTGCCATCTGCCACTTTGCCGCCAGCACCCGTTAACCGCGCCCAAACGAACAAGCCGCCTTGCGGCTGCACAAATTCAATCGCGTAGCCCAATTGTTCCCGCAATGCATCGCCCATAGCCTGCGCACGCTCACCGTACACCGCGCGCACCTTGGCCAAGGTGGCAGGCATGCGGCCGGCTTTGAGGTATTGCGCAGCGGTAGCCTGTGCGAATGTGCTGGTGTGCGCATCGCTGAACTGCTTGCACATGATGGCCTTGGCCAACAGCTCAGCAGGCGCAATCATCCAGCCCACCCGCAGGCCGGGCGACAGCACTTTGCTGAGCGAGCCGCAGTACACCAGCAGCTCGCGGCTACCAGGCACCTCCCCCGAAAGCGCCAACAAACTGGGCGGCGGCGCTTCGCCGAAGTACAGGTCGCCATACGGGTCATCCTCCACCACCAGCGTGTTGTATTTGACGGCCAGCTCCAGCACCTTCTTACGGCGTGCCAAGGGCAGCAATGCGCCGCTGGGGTTGCCAAAGGTGGGGATCAAGTAGACAAACTTGGGTTGGAGTTCAGCGATGAGCCTTTCCAACTCGTCCGTGTTGACGCCGTCAGCGTCGATAGGCGCGCTAATCAACTCGGCACCGTACAAACGAAAGCACTGGATGGTGGCGAGAAACGTGGGCCCTTCGACGATAACTTTGTCGCGGGGACTGATCAGCGTCTTGCCCAACAAATCCAGCGCCTGTTGGCTGCCGGTAGTGACGATGAGGTTTTCCGGCGCCAAGTGCTGCGCACCCTTGCTAGCCATAAAGCTGGCCAGTTGCTCGCGAAGAGGCTGGTACCCCTCGGTTGCGCCGTACTGCAGTGCTGCGCCGGGCTCCTCTCGCAGCGCTTGGTCGGCCGCTTCGCGGATACCGGCTACATCAAACAAGGCACTGTCGGGAAAGCCACCGGCAAAGCTGATGATGCCGGGCGTACCTAGCAGTTTGAACAGCTCGCGAATGGCAGAGGTTTCAACGTTGTTCAGGCGGTCGGCAAATTGCATGGCGATTTTTGGTGCAGTGGGTTTTTTCGTGATTGTCGCCAATCCGCGCGCTGGCTGCGCGGCGGGCGGGTGATCTTCGGCACGAGGCGCTGCTCGTCAATGCGGCGCAGCCTTCTTAGAGCCTGTTCACGATCTCGCAGGGGTCGCGTTGGAGCGCAGTCGGGATGAGTGGATGATTCGGATGCGCCGCATGGGCCCATGCCCATGCAAGCAGCCGGATCGTTCAATCGCCCGATTTCGCTCCAACACTTCGGACAGTGGTGATTGCGGGCAATCTGCGGCGTTGCAGTGCTTGCTCGTAGCCGAGCTACGACCCGCAGAACGCACATCAAATACCGCGCGCCCAGCATCCCCTCCCGCAATCACCACTGCGCGACTCCTGGGGGATCGTGAACAGGCTCTTAGCGTGCGCGACGACGTGCCAGCACCACCAAGGCAATGCCGCCAAGCATGGTCGCCGCTGCCCAAGTCAGGCGCGCCGTCCAGTCTTCGCCAAGCAGCACAACGCCGCCCAGCGCCGCCAGCAGCGGCACGCTGAGCTGCACAGTCGCAGCGGCGCTGGCGCGCAGATGTGGCAGCACGGAGTACCAAATGATGTAGCCCAGCCCGGAAGTGACGGCCCCCGAACACAAGGCATACAACAGTCCCGTGCCGCTAATCGATAGCTGCGAAACCATCACCAGCAGCAACACAGCCGCGAGGGGCGCAGCCCGTACAAAGTTGCCGGCAGTCGCGGCGCCCGCATCGCGAGCCGATTTTCCCAACAAGGAGTACGCGCCCCAACCCACGCCAGCCGCCATCATCAACAAGGCACTGGACAGGGGCGGTGCGGTCAGCCCCGGCAACATCAGCAGCACCAACCCGCTCATGGCCAACGCCATGCCGGCCCATTGCGGCGTGACCAACCGCTCGCCGCGCCACAGGCCCATTGCAATCATGGTGACCTGCACAGCGCCAAACAACAGCAACGCACCCACGCCCGCCGGCAGTTGCACGTACGCATACGAAAACGTAGCGGCATAGGCAAACAGCGCGAAAGCGGCCCACCACGAGCCGCTTTGCACCGGCGATGTGCCGCGCCTTCGCATCACGAATGCAAGCACCAGCGCGCCCGCGCCCAGCCGAATAGCGGTGAAGCTGGCCGGATCAATGGACCCGCTTTTCAGCGCCGCCCGGCACAGCAGGGAATTGGCCGCAAATGCGAGCATGGACAGCACGGTAAGGAGAGATATACGCAGTGGGCTCATCACAAGGTCAATGCGAGGCAGCAAGCCAACCAAAGAAAGTGGAGCGCATTCGCAGGGCGCACGCAGCGGGCAACTGTGCCACCGCAGGCCATGGTGGGTGCTTTGTTGCGTTGCATGGTGCCTACCGTCGTCTCCTATAGTACGCACAGCGCTTCGCCCAGCACCTGATCACCATGAAAATTGCTTCCATCCCCCCTTTTTTTGAAGCGCTCAAAACCGCCAACCCTGAGCCGCAAACCGAGCTGGAATACACCAGCGTGTTCGAGTTACTGGCAGCGGTACTACTTTCGGCACAGGCGACCGACGTGGGCGTGAACAAAGCCACGCGTAGGCTGTTTCCCGTGGCCAATAAGCCCCAAGCCATCCTGGATTTGGGGCAGGAAGGCCTGGAGAACTACATCAAGACGATTGGCTTGTTTCGCAGCAAGGCCAAGTACCTGATGCAAACTTGTCACATTTTGGTGGAGCAGCATGGCGGCGCAGTGCCCGATACGCGCGAGGCGTTGGAAGCCCTACCCGGCGTTGGTCGGAAAACGGCGAACGTGGTGTTGAACGTAGCGTTCGGCCAACCCACGATGGCGGTTGACACGCATATCTTTCGCGTCAGCAACCGCACCGGCTTGGCTCCCGGCAACACGCCGCTGGCGGTCGAAGGGCAACTGCTCAAACGCGTACCGCCGCAATACGCGGTAGATTCGCACCATTGGCTGATTTTGCTGGGCCGCTACGTGTGCCAAGCGCGCAAGCCGCGCTGCTGGGAATGCGCTGCAGCGCAATGGTGCGATTACCGACCTAAGGCGTCGGCACCTTAGTCGATGCAAGAATGTTCGACTCCGCTGATCCGTCTCTTTGATTTAAGCCCACGTGACCGCATGAATCCCTTTGATTCCCTTGACCCTCACTCCATCATTGCCGTCACCGGGCTGATGGCCCTGATGATGGCGCTGGTGCTCGGCTTTATGCGCAGCCATTACCCGAGTGACATTCAGGGCTTGGGTTACTGGGCCTTGGCACCTGCGGTCTTGCTGGGCTCAGCGGTACTTTCTACGGTTCCGTTAGTGCTTCCAGCTGATGCGCAACGATGGTTTGCTAAAGCGTTTGCATTGATGGGCTACCTTCTTTTTTTTATCGGCACACGACGTTTTTTCGGCAAGTGTGCGGGTTGGAAAATGATCCTGCCACTCTACGCAGTGTCCATGCTGGGCCTCGCATGGTTTGCTGTGATTCATCCATCCTTTAACGCACGATTGGTGATACTCAGCGTATCGATCACCGCACTTCATATCGCACAAATGCACTTGCTTTGGCGCGAGGGTTCTGGCAATTTCTCAGTACGCGTGGTGCAGGCCGTTCTGGCGCTTCATACGCTGGTGCTACTCTGGATAATGGCATTGGTGATCAGGCAAGGACAAGCGGGAAAGCTTCTAGATGCAGCTTCCATAGAAACGTTCTATTTGGTCGCCGACGCGCTGTCGGTGTTACTGCTTGCGATTGGTGCTGTGCTGATGGCGACCGAGCGCGTCCGCACCGAACTTGAGGTGCTGGCCACATACGACTCACTGACCAACGTGCTGAACCGGCGCGCTATCGTGGCCCGCTGCGCCAACGAGCACGTGCGCTTTGTCCGTTACGGACGGCCGTTCTCGCTGATGATGATTGACCTCGATCACTTCAAGGCGATCAACGACAGCCAGGGGCACCAGCAAGGTGACAAAGTGCTGGTGCACTTCGCAAACCGTACGCAGGGCACCCTGCGCCGGCCAGATTCCTTGGGCCGGTATGGCGGCGAGGAATTTTTGGTGCTTTTACCGTCCACTCGGCTGGAAGACGCCCAGCGGCTCGCGGTGCGCATCCACTCCACCCTGACAGCGGGCCACGCACTCGACTGCAAGGTGAGTATTGGCGTCACGATGTGCTGCGGCGTACAAGACACGATAGACGCCATGCTTGCGCGGGCCGATAGAGCACTATACCAAGCCAAGGCACGCGGTCGCAACCAGACTTGCGCGCTGTAGCGACCGCTGCTTTTAGATGGGCGCTCAACGCCGTTTGCTTTTCGGAGCTACCCTGGCCGATTGAAAACTAGCCATCTCCCGCAGCACCGCACAGGCCGACTGCAGCAGCGGCCAGGCCAACGCGCCGCCCGATCCCTCGCCCAACCGCAGTCCCAAATCGAGCAGCGGCTCCGCTTGCATTAAATCGAGCATGCGCCCATGCGCCCGCTCGCCCGAGCGGTGCGCGAACACGCAGCGCTGCAGCACGTGCGGCCTGAGCCGGCTGGCCACCAACACCGCAGCGCTGGTGATGAACCCATCAACCAAGATCACGCGTCGTTCATGCGCAGCTTGCAGCACCGCGCCGACCAGCGTGGCCACTTCAAAGCCGCCCAAGGCTGCCAGCGCATCAAGAGGCTCCAGCGCTTGCGCATTGGCACCAAGCGCTTGCTGCAACACCGTGCATTTGCGGGCGATGCCGTCTGTGTCCAGGCCGGTGCCTGCGCCCGTGCACTCGCCGATTGGCAGCGCACCCAAGCGCGCCAGCAGCAACGAGGCGACGGACGTATTGCCAATGCCCATCTCTCCTAGCAGCAGCGCGTTGCCGGGAAGATCACGCACGATGTCCATGCCGTTATGCAGCGCGGCCTGGCACTGGGCCGGGCTCATAGCTGGGCCGATGGACGCGTCTTGCGTGCCAGCCGCAATCTTGCGAATCACCAGCTGCGGCTGCCCGGCAGCAGCGGTGCGCGTCGCAAGAACCCGCGCTACGCCGCAGTCCACCACCGTAAGCGCTAACCCATGCTGACGTGCCAGCACACTGACGGCCGCGCCGCCCGCCAGAAAGTTCTCCACCATCTGCCAAGTGACATCGCTGGGAAATGCTGACACGCCGCGCGCCGCCACACCATGGTCGGCAGCGCACACCAGCATTTGTGGCTCCAGCAATTGGGGGGAAACACTGCCCAGAATTTCTCCGATGCGCATCGCCAGCGATTCCAACCGACCGAGCGCGCCCATCGGTTTGGTTTTGTGGTCCATGCAGTGCTGCAGAAGCGCACTAAGCGCTGCATCGTGCAAGTCAGCGATTTCAGGTAGCAAAAAAGAGGTGGTGGTGGCAGCGCCACCGGGATTCAAAACAGTCATAGATTGCAACGATAAGAATGAATTTACTGGCCTGCCGGATCAAATGCAGCGCTCTTGTCCGAACGAATGCTCAACACGGCGAGCTATGGCGAGCTACGGCGCTTTTAAAAAAGAAACCGCTCACCTTGCAGCCGCACGCAGAGATGCCTGTTTTAGGTAGAGACTTGACCCTTTAGAGAACCACATTGCCGCTGGTGTCGTGGCTGCTGCACCCACCCTGGCGCGAAGGAGCACCTGTGGAAAAAGTAGGCCTTGCGGTACTGACACGACGACACGTGTGAGCCGGCGCTGCGAAACGTGGCCGCCGCAAATCAACCATCGCACGGGTTTGCGGTAAGCGGCCGTCACTTTAAATATTGCGCGATGGCGGCTGCCAGTTCAGAACCCACGCTGACGAACCGAAGCCCTACCTTGAACCCGTCGTGATCCCTTGCCAGCACGGCGTGCGTGACTTGAACCTGGGTCGCGAAACGCTGTGTTGTTTTCGGCCCTGTCTGTAACGAAAAAGCAATGGTGAAAGTGGTTCCCGGCTTGGGGTTGGCGCTGGCAATGATGCCCATGCCTCCTGCGCCTAAGTTCACCGTGCGCACTTCGATCTGCTTGGTTCCGGAGACGACCACCACAGCGACACTGCGAAACGGTCGGCGTGCATGCTGGCGACGCTCTGCGTCCGAATCGGGAATTTCCATGGCTGATCCTCAACTTGGTGTGGGACCGATCCTAGCGGCTCACAAGGGGTCAACGCACGGGATCCGTCCAACAGGCAGTTTTCTGGCTGTAGATCCGCAGGATCTCGCATTTACGGCGTTGCGTTCTCCCCGCTCAAGCCTCCATGGACCCACTCGACCGGTCCCTGCATGTCAGCATTCAACCCGAAACCGCGCGTCGTCCACTACAAGCTCTTTCCATTCCGGCACTTTGGTTTGGGCGCTTTTTCACGCCTCCGCAGGCAAAGCACGCCCGTTCAGTACGCCAGCACTGACATCGATGCGTTGCCACGCTCCAGCGAGCGTCTGCGTACAGCTCGCCATGACGGAATTGAAAATCGCTATCAAGGCGGAACACCATCACTTCGTTTTGTCTTCGTCGTTCAGGTCGCCTACCCAGGCGGCACACAGCGTTCGCCCGAATAAGCAATCAGGTAAATCAGAAGTCGATCGCTTGCCCTGATTTTCAACAAGCTCGGCCTCTGCAAAAGAAACAAACCCTTTTGGCAGTTGTTGGTGAGCGGGGTGCACATCCCATGTATTGGCTGTGACGACCGGAAACTCTTCCCTATCCGTGGCGCGTTTCTGCGCAATAAGCTCCTGCGCTTTCTTGGTCCAGTCAGGCGGAGCCCCTGCCACACGGCTCTCTGCAATGGACACCAGCGCATCGCGCTCAAAACGGCCTGGGTTGCCGCTCAAACAGGAAAATTCGGGCAATGGGTAGGTGCCTGCGTCTTTTTGATAGGCAACCACCGCGTGGCCTAAATGCAAGATAACGCCTCGACGCTGTGCGCTGGCGGCAGGCGAAAGCAGTGCCATCAGCCCCAGGCACAGCACCATCGCCCCCACGATGTCGGTGGTGGCAATGCTGGGTAGCCAGGCACCGCGCTTGAAGGCAGAAGCGGCGTAGCCCAGCACGTGCACCGCAACGACAAGTGCGGCAAATGCGATCCAGATACGCCCCACATTCCACCCGTCCTGCGCAATGCGCTGGCCAAGCGCCCACAGCGCTACCGCCAACACTGGCACCACCGCAAGCCAGGCCCGTTGCGTGACGCGGCGCAGTGCTGGGGGAAACGGCGCCGGGGTAACGCCATCATGGAAAGCGCTGGCGGCAAACACAATGGCGAAAATGCAGGACCACAAGAGCGACGCTTGCGAGCTGCCGCCTGATAAAAAACCGGCCAGCCCTGTGAACGGCAAAGCGCCCACCCACATCACGGCAAACAACAGCACCAGCGGCAACAGCCATGCCGTCAGCGACAGCAGATAGCGGCGCATGGCCTCGACAGTGGCCGTGCGCGCTAATCCAAGGCCTACTGCGGCCGAAAACACAATGCACACGTACACACTGACGAACACGGGGCGCTCAATCAAGGTCTTGACGCTCTCCACACCAATGGACACCATCAACGATGCGCCTGCCCATAAAACGCCCCATGCCAAGCCGCACATCGCCAGCGCCGCCACCAACACAATGCCGTTACGCCAAGCAAGCGCAAAGAGATGCGCGTAGTGCCAGCGCTGCGCGCGCCAGTCAAAACCGGCAACCAGGGTAAGACTGACGAAGAACAGCAGCACCGGCCCCCATAAAAAAGGGCGCTCGCAGCACCCAATGGTTGAGCGCTGCCAGTTTCCTCCAGACTGCCACTGATTGGCGCAGGCCATACCCGATCAACGCCCGCGCTCCACGCGCCATACGTACCTATTGCCGCCACAACAACGGTCAGCAAACACACGATGCGCCAGCGCACCGTCTCGTCTCCAAGCGCGGAACTCCATGCTTGCAATACACCGCGAGCGGTGCGGCAACACAACCGTATTTGGCGGCGACCCACGCCAAAGACAGCGATGCGCCAGCCCTTGCAGAAGACCCACCCACAAAAGATAGACGGGGAACGGCCGCGCAGCCTCGTGCGCGGCACGTTTGGGCTCAAGGGCGAAGTCGGTCGTATTCATGGAGTGGCCCTGTTTGGAAATTACGATGCATGGGAGGTTACTGGGATGCGACCTGCACGCCGCTGGGCCAACGTAGTCAGCGCGCTACTGAGGCTACGGTGACGAAACCGGTAGCCGGCGCTCAGCGCCTTGTGCGCCACCGCTTGCTGACCGTCCAGCAACAGAGTGCTCATTTCGCCGGCTGCGCAGCGCAGCAGCCAAGCGGGGAGACCCAGCCACACGCGCCGTCCGAAGGAAGCGGCCAAGGTTTGTACAAATTCGGTTTGATTCACTTCATGCGGTGCGACTGCGTTCACCGGGCCGCTTAGCTCTTGATGACGGATGGCAAAGCGAATTAGGCCCACAGCGTCTTGCAAATGCACCCACGGCGCAGCTTGCTGGCCGCTGCCCAGCACCGCGCCCAAGCCGAAGCGGCTGGCAAGCGCCTGCAGGGGATACGCCCCGCCGCCCGGCCCCAGCACCACGCCAAACCGCAGGCAAACCACCCGCACACCCAACGCCCCTAGCCGCAGGGGTTCATGTTCAATGGCCACGCACAGATCCGACTGAAACTCGCCTGTTTTTGGCGGGCTGGCTTCGGTACAGACCAACGACGCTTCGCAAACGCCGTAGTAGCCGACCGCCGAGGCGCTGACCAGCACATCGGGGCGCTGCTCCAAGCGGCGCATCAATTGCCCCAAGGCCGCCGTCGTCTCCACGCGGCTGCTTATCAGAAGCTTGCGGCGCGCACGGGTCCAAGGTATGCCCAGCACGCGCGCACCGGCCAGATGCACTACCGCGTGAATGCGTGCCTCGTTGGGGATAGCCGCCAGATCATCGACCACCCACAACTGCTCACCCCACTCCTTCCATTGCAATCGAGCCTGCCGCAAATCGCGCGCCATGGCGATGACGCGGTAGCCGTTGTCCAGCAAGTCCTGCACCAAAGCCTGGCCAACGAAGCCCGTAGCACCGGTGACAAGTACCGTGCTGGCAGTGCGCGATTGATAACGCGTGTCACCTAGAGGCGCAGCGATTGGACGGCCCAATGCCAGCACCGCCGCTACGTTACGCGCACTCCACGCCCACACGCCCACACCGTACGCCGTCAGTAGCCACGAAGCCCAACCGTGAGGCGCAAACACCCACGCTGTTGGCCACTGCCACCAAGCCCACAACACGGGTGTCACCAAGGCCAGCAACAAGCCATAGCTGATAGTGAGCAGCGTGTGCAGCACACGCTCAAAAGGCGGCAGCGTGCGGCTTCGGTCTTCTTCCAGAAAGTCGGCCAGGGTGATGAAAAGCTCAGCCACCAGCAGCGCCGCGAGCAACAGCGCCAGAGCGCCCTGCCACTGCCACCAAGCCAAGCCAATGAACAACACGCCGTAAATCGCCTCGCGCGCGGCGTGCAACGTCAGCTCGTAGCGCGCCGACGGCCGCTGCGGCAGGCGTGCCTGCAACTCGTGGTGCCACAGGTTATCGAAAGCACCCATCAACGCCTGCACCGAGATCAAAAGAAAAATCGTGTTCATGGTGATGCCTTTGAGAATCTGCTGAAACGAGATCGGCAAACACGCCGGTCTGTGAAAACGTCTCACCCAGCAGCGGGTGGCGCATCGACAAGGTGAAGCGGAACTGCCCTGCGCCCAAGTCGCGGTGTTCCACGCGGCAAACGCCAGGGCTTAGAAAAGCAGGCACCGGGATGCGCAGACGTCCCCAGGCAAGGAAGTAGCGGCGACTCTCAAGCACCAACGCACCGCGCTCCTCAAACACCGCCAAGCTCATCGTCAGGCCGCCATCGGTGCGCTCTTGCAAAGCGCCGTCGGCACCGACTTCTTTGGTCGAGCGCACGGTGCCTACGCCATGGTCAAAGCGGCGCTCCCACACCACACCATTGCCTCGGGCAAATACTTTGACGGTGGTGGGCACACCGGCAGCGCGCGCCGGCGTGAGCGGGCTGCCCAACACCCGCGCCAGCAACGCAAAGCAGCGGCCCATACCCGAGCAATGCAAGTTCATATGGCCGCGATACAGCGTGTCCGCATGCCCTGGCGCAAAGCGGCTTTGCACGGCAGAAGGCAGGCGCGACCAGCCCGAAGGGCCGACCAGGGAGGGAAGGTTCAGGGAAGAGACCGGAGAGATAGACATGGTGTTTACGGCTCGTTATGTCTTGTGCAATGCCAGAATCGGGCCAGCTTGCAAAACGACGCTAAGCCTTTGATTTAATTCAACGCGACCTTCCAATCTGTATACCTGGGATACACTCAAAACCCGCCCCTCTGTCACCTGCGTTTACACCCCATGCTGATCCGCTTTGCCTTGGGCCTGGCCCTGTTTGAAACCCTCATGTTGGCCGGCGTGCTGCTCGCCTGGGCCGACCGCGTGGCGGGTGGACGGCTGCTGGCGGCGTTTTTATTGGGGATTGCGGTATGGATCACGGGCAACGAATTGCCCAATTGGCTGGGTACCGACGCTTGGCCCGTGGCACGCCACCTGCTGGCCATGGCACCGTTTATTTCGGTGTTTTTCTTTCACTTTTGCGTGGTTTTTTGCCGCGCGCCGGTGGGCAAAACCGCCGTGCGAGCCGCTTACGCTTTAGGTGGCGCGGCAACGCTGCTGGCCCAGTTCGGTGACCCCGCCTACTTGGTGTGGAAGCCCCACATTGGCTGGCTGGCAGTCGCCACGAATACTGGCTTGGTGGCCTGCATGGCGTGGGTGATATTGGCAGTCGGCGGCGTGTCGGTATTGCTGTACGGGCTGGTCAAAGCACAGGCTCCGAAGCGTCAACAGATGGCCGCCGTGACCGCGTCTTGCCTGTGGGGTTTACTGTGCCTGACGGGCTATGCCATCGCGTTGCTCGATTTACCTATCTATCCGTTTCCGCTGCTGTTGCTGCCGCTGTACCCGGTGATTTTGGTCTACGGCATCCTGCGCTACGGCGTGTTTGTAGCCAATGCCTGGGCCGGCCGTGCCCTGGCCTGGACGCTGCTATTGGCGGTGGGCGCAGCGGTGCTGGCGCTGATGCCGCTGGTGCTGCCGTTTGAATCGCGCTGGTTAAACGGCATGGCCGTGGCGGCCAGCTGCCTGGCGCTGATGGGCCCGGTAGGCCGCTTTGCTCACCGGCTGATTTACCCAGGCGGCGCAGTGGCTGTGAGCGACATGACCCATTGGCGGCAAGTGCTCACGGCGTGTGGCTCGCTGCCCGACTTGACTGCTAAGGCGGCACGCTTGCTCAGCCAACGACTTGGGATGATGGTGGACGTGGTGTTTGATGCCAACGTCACAAGCCCCCATCCCCTGCTCGTGTGCGCGCGTAGTGCCGAAAGCGACGGCGGCTGGACGCTCGCGTTGCGCGGCTGGGAGGCAGCCCCACCGGGCCAGCGCCACGTGGCCGAGCTGTTTGGCCAAACCGTGCTGGAAGCCACGCGCTATGTGGACCACCTGCAGCAGCGCGCTGGCGAAGAACGCCAACGCCAGCTGCAAGCGCGCCTAGCTGAACTGGGTTCATTGGCAGCTACCGTAGCGCACGATATTCGCAACCCGCTCAACAACATCTCCATGGCCGTCGCGACCGCGCCCGCGGAGACACGCCGCGAAGTGGCGGATCAAATCCAGCGTATCGCCCACTTGAGCAGCGACCTGCTCGACTACGCCAAGCCCTGGTCACTCAACCCCGCATTGACCGATCTCAGCGCCCTGGTACGCCAGCAACTTCAAGCCTTTTCCCGAGCAGATGGCAGCGTACGTTTGGGTGAGGGCCTTGCTAAACCCCACTGGCTTCAGCTCGACGCCATGCGCGTGACGCAGGCCATTACCAACCTGTTGGCAAACGCGCAGCGGGCTGCGGGCCAGGCGAGTGCTGAGCACGCTGACGCAGTTTTTTTGGAAATCGAGAAAAGTGGCCAGAAGCTTCTGCTGCACGTCTGTGACAACGGCCCCGGCATACCCGAGGCCATGCGCAGCCGTTTGTTTGAGCCCTTTGCTTCCCGCAGCCCCGGCGGCACCGGCCTGGGCCTGGCCATCGCCGCGCGTGTCATGGAAGCGCATGGCGGCACCGCCACTCTCACCGAACGAGCCGATTGGCGCACTTGCTTTACCTTGAGCTTTCCGTTGTGAACACACCGTCTCCACTTTCTCCACTTTCTCCACTTTCTCCCGACCCCGTGGGCCGCGTGCTGTTGGTGGACGACGAACCCGCCTTCCAACGGTTGGGCGGCGCTTTTTTACGCACCTTGGGCCATGAGGTCGACCTGGCGGGCGACGGCGAAGAAGCGCTCGCCCGTTTTGCCGCGCAGCGGCCAGACCTGGTGCTGCTCGACTTGGCGATGCCGCCCAGCATGGACCCCGAAGTCGGCCTGAAACTGATCCCGCAACTGGCTGGCGTGCCCGTGGTGGTACTCACCGGCCACGGGCAGCATGAGCTGGCGTTGCGCGCAGCGGCACTGGGTGCGTGGGACTTCATCACCAAACCGATTGACCCCGACCTGCTGCGCTTTGTGGTGACCCGCGCGCTGCACCAAGCGCGCATGCAAGCGGAGCTGGCGCGCCTGCAAGCGGCTCAAAGCAACGACGACATGGGCATGTTTGGCCAGACCGCGCCGATGCAGCAACTGCGCGCCATGGTACGGCGCGTAGCCGCCACGCGGGTGAGCGTGTTGGTGCTGGGGCCTACTGGGACCGGCAAAGAACTGGTGGCGCGCGCGCTCCATGAGGGCAGCGAATGCGCGCGCGGCCCGTTCGTGGCGGTGCACTGCGGAGCGCTCTCGGCCGAGCTACTGGAAAGCGAATTATTTGGTCACGTTAAGGGCAGCTTCACCGGTGCCTACCGCGACCAGCCGGGCTTGGTGGAAGCCGCGCACGGTGGCAGCTTGTTCCTCGACGAGGTGGGCGAGATGCCGGCACCCATGCAAGTCAAACTGCTTCGCTTTTTGCAGGAAGGCACGTTTGTGCCGGTGGGCGCACGCGTACAAAAGCAGGCGCACGTTCGCGTGATGGCCGCCACCCACCGCGATCTCGATGCCATGGTGAAAAGCGGCAGCTTTCGCGAAGACCTGTTTTACCGCCTGCGCGGCGTGGTGCTGCGCACGCCAGCGCTGGCAGAACGCACTGCCGATGTGCCAGTGCTGGCCACCCGCTTTTTGCAAAGCTTCTCGCCGCGCTTTGGGTTCAGCGCCGGGGCCATGGCTTGGCTTTCGGCCCGCACTTGGGCCGGCAATGTGCGCGAACTAAAGGCGATGGTGGAGACGGCTGCGGCGCTCACCCCCGCCGAGCAAACGATCGTGCATGTGGACTTGCTGCAGTTGGCGGCCGGTGAAGCGCCCGACGAATTCGCACGGGCGGATGCTCGGTCTGACACTGTCCAGGAGGTTGGCGTACTAGACGCTGCTATGGGCGAACTCGAGCGACGCTTGGTGAAAGACGCGATGGCCGCCTCCGGCGGCAACCAGTCAGAAGCAGCGCGCCAGTTGGGGGTTTCGCGCGTAGGGTTGATCAAGAAGCTGGGGCGGCTCGGCTTGCGGTGAACAAGCAGCCCCATTTCGCCGTCAGCCGGCGACCTCAGCACGTACCGGCATGCGCAATCAATGTCTCAAGCACCCCCGGTTCAAAGCTTTTTTCCAGCGCATCGGCCAAGCCCTCGAAAACATCGTCCAGAGTGCGAACGACCGCCTCGCCGCCATCGCTGCGGCTACTAAATATTGCGCGCAACACAGCAGGGTCTTCAAACAGGCCATGTAAGTAAACACCCAGCACATTGCCCGCGGCGTTTTGCCAAGCTAGGCCAGGCATCACCTCGCACGCCACGTCGCCACCTGCGGCCATCGCCGGGTGCTGCGCAGTTTGGCCATGGTGGATTTCATAGCCGGTCACCTCAACGCCAGAGAGCGCGGCCCACGCGCCCGTCAAAGTGCCAAAGCGCGCAGTGCTGCGGCGCACCTGCTTGGCCGGTTCGAACACGGTGACCAAAGGCAGCAGGCCCAGACCCGGTCCGTTGCCATCGACGCCGACCGGGTCGATCAGCGCCTCGCCCAACATTTGTAGCCCGCCGCAGACGCCCAGCACCACCCCGCCCTGCGCAGCGTGGGCGGCCACGGCGCGGTCCAGCCCTTGCGCACGGACCCACGCCAAATCCGCCGCAGTGGCTTTGGAGCCGGGCAACACGATCCAGTCAGACGGCTTGAGCCCCGCCACATCGGCCGGGCTGCGCGCCCACAGCAGGCGCACGCCGGCTACGTTTTTAAGCGGCTGAAACTCATCCAGGTTGCTGATGCGCGGCGGTGCGAGCACCGCCACGGTGGTGTGAATCGCGCCCGCCGTGGTGGTGCGGTCGTCAAAAACGCCGTCTTCTTCGGGCAAGCCGTGGTGCCAGTGCATGGGGATGGTGGCCACTGTGGGCACGCCGGTCAGGTCTTGCAGCATTTGCGGCGCAGGGGCCAGCAGGCTGGCATCGCCGCGAAACTTGTTAAGCACAAAGCCGTGGATCAGCACGCGTTCGTGTTCGGGCAGTAAGGCCCAAGTGCCATACAGATGCGCAAACGCGCCGCCTCGATCGATGTCGCTCACCAGCAAGCAGCGCGCGTTGGCATGGCGCGCCACGCGCATGTTGACGATGTCACTGGCATGGAGATTGATTTCGGCGGGCGACCCGGCCCCTTCAATCACCACGATGTCGTTTTCGGCGCGCAGTGCATCCAGCGCCTGTGCGATCTGCGGCCAGACGCGCTCACTGCGGCCGCGCCACGGCAGGCTTGAGAGCTCAGCGTTCACCTGCCCCATCAGCACCACCTGGCTACGCGTATCCGCTTCGGGCTTGAGCAGCAGCGGGTTCATGCGCACCTCCGGCACAGCACGTGCGGCCAGTGCCTGGAAGTATTGCGCGCTGCCGATTTCGCCCATAGTGCCGTTCGGGCCTTCCACCACGCGGGCGTTGTTGCTCATGTTCTGCGCCTTGAACGGCGCCACTTTGAGGCCCTGGTTGCTGTACCAGCGACACAGCGCGGTGGTCACCCAGCTTTTACCGGCGCCGCTGGTGGTGCCGAGGACCATGACGCAGCGCGCTAATCCCGAACTACGCACGATTGACCTTTTGAAGTACGGACAGCGGCAAATACAGACAAAGCGGATCGTCCAGCGTGCAAACAAAACCAAGCGCTTCGTAATAGGCTTTGGCTTTGTGATTCTTGGCGTCGACCACCACGGCGTACAAGCCCACGTTCCGGGAAAAATCCAGCGCTAATTGCAACGCAAAGGCTACTAGTTGCCGCCCCACCCCTTCACCTTGCGCTTGAAGACCTACCGCGAGTCTTCCCAGTCGCAGTATGGGCACGGGGTAACGTGGCAACTTGAGGTGAGGGGGAAGGCTTGTTGTCTGCGTTTGTCCGGCGCTCAAGGTGACAAAACCTGTCACGTCCAAGCCGTTAGGGGCCAATGCCACATAGGTCTTGCCAAAGCCTTTGCGGCCTAACTGGCCGGCTTGCCGCTGCAAAAATTCGTTGAGAGCGGGTTCACCGCAGTCGAACACGCCGCGCTGATGATGGGCAGCCAGCAATTCGATGGACACGGGCATTTAGCGCCTTGCCATCAAATCAATTAGCGCCTGAGTTGGCTCTGCGGGGTTCTCACAGGCTTCAATAAAAGCATCAAAGGCCTCTTGCGACAGCAAGATCGTGTCTTTGTCAGCCACGATACGGCTGGCCGCTTCGTACGCGTTTTGCAGCATGAAGCTGGACACAGTGGAACCCATGATGGCAGCGGCACGTTCTATCAGCGCCTTGGCTTCGGGGCTGGTGCGCAGGTTGATACGTGCGGATTCGGTTCGAGGAAGGGTGGTGGACATGGCGGGTCTCCGGTTATGCAAAATTGTACGTCAATATGACGCACAGGCTCCCGGTGCTCTATGTGGCTTACGGAACTCACCACGAGTCCAAAGCGTGCCGCAGAGCCTGTTGCGACGCCGGGCTGAGCACTCCCAGACGCACGTGCCCCAGCAGGCCGAAAGACTCGCAGTCGCGCAGCTTGATGCCGTGGCGACGCAGATGTGAAAGAGCTGCGCGAAGAGCACTTGAAACATCTGAAGCGCCAAGAGTTCCTAAAGGAAACTGCGCCACGAAGTAGTTGGCAAGGCTCCCCGGCACCACTGCCCAACCAAATTCAGCGCACAACGCTTGCTGCGCCGCTTTCCAATCCTGTAGTGCCGGCAAGCTGCATGCGAGCCACTGCTGCGACTTGCGATCGGACCAAGCGTGGAGCATGGCCACGCCGTGCGAACCGACTGGCCAAGACGGCGCTAACGCACGGATCGACGCCAAATCTTCTCGGCGCACCTCGCGCGGCGCCACCGCATAAGCCGCACGCACGCCGGTCAGGCCCAGGGCTTTATTGGGGGTCCAGAGCTGCCACGCAGTCACAGGAAATACCGAAGCAGACGCGGACTGCCAGCCCTCCCCCGCCAGCCGCAACGGCGCGTACGCGCAATCGATCAAGCGCAAAACGGCCGGTGTGGAGACGGTGTGCCACTCCTCTTTCCGCCACTGCAACATTACGGAATCCACCGCTCCCACCGGACTCGACGGCTCACAGGCCCAATGCAATCCAGCCTCCGGCCAACCGACTTCTGTGGGTCGCAACGACGCCAATCCCCGTGCCGCAGCCGCCTGCGCATAGTCGCCGTAGCTGTGCGCCGGGAGCGCCACCGCCTGCGCGCCGCGCAACTGAGCCAGCGCGGTGATGCGGTGGATGAACTCGCTGGCGCTGGCCGCCAGCACGATGTGGTCGGCGTCCACCCCGTGCAGATCGCCCAGCCGATCGCGCAGCGCCGTGTAGTGCGGATCGGGGTAACTGCGCGGATCAGCGGCATGCACGGCAGCCAGCGCGTGGGGGCATGGGCCGCAGGCGTTGGCGTTGGTGGAAAAGTCGTGCAGCGGCACGCCCCATTGGTCCGCGCCGCCGTGAACTGACACGATTTCAGAATTCACAGCAAACCGACCATCACTATTAAAAATAGAGCTATCAACCCAATCAGCACAAGCGCTAGAGCCACTTTTGACACTGATTTTTGCGCACGCGCAGCATCGGCATGCGTGGGCGCGCGACCCGCCGGGTTCAGCGCGTAATGCCCTGGCTTTGTCAGGCACACGCCTAATGCCAGTGCCATCGCAGCCATGGGCCAGCCGCTATTGGGGGATGGGGTTTTGCGTGCCTCCGACGCCAGCGTGCGAAGCGGCACACCACCCGCAGCTAACGCCAGCAGCAGCGCCGTAATGCGCGCCGGCAGCCACGACAGCACATCATCCGCCCGCGCCGCCCACTTGCCGGCCCACTGCCAATAGCGCCCACCGCGCATGCCGGGGTAGCCCCACATGGCATCGGCGGTGTTGGCAAAACGGTAGAGCGCAGCGCCGGGCAGGCCCAGCAGCACAAACCAAAACAGCGGGGCAATCACCGAATCGTTGAAATTTTCTGCCAGCGATTCCATGACGCTTTGGCGCACCTCATCGGCACTGAGCTGCGCTACATCGCGGCTCACCAACCAGGCCAGGCGCGCGCGGCCCGCGTCCAGTGACTGGGCCAACGCCGCCTCCACCGCGCGCACTTCGCTTTGCAGCATGGCCAGTGCCATCAGCGGCTTGAGCAGCACGCCGAGCAGCGCGGCGGCAACCAACCAGCGGGCGACATCCAGCAACTGCTGAACCGACACGCCCGAGATGTCCGACCCGGCCGGCAGCACCATCTGCGTCATACGCGCCGTGTGGGCGGGTGATTGACTGGGCAGCGCCATCCACACCAGCAATGCCTGCAGCAGCGCCGAGACTATTAAAACAAGAGCTGCCAGCGCACACCAGGCAAGCGCTGCAAGCCAAAAAGACTTCAAATCACGCCCTGCTGGCTCCCGTGGTGCAATGCGCTGGCCCGCCGCTTCAAGCGCCTTGCCCATCCACACCACCGGGTGCCAACGCGCCGTTGGCTCGCCCCACCGCGCGTCTATCGCCAACGCCACGAGCAGTGCCAGCGGGATGAGGGCAGCGCCCGGAATCGAGCTGCCAAAAACAGGCCCCAGTGCCCACAGCGGCGCGAATCCCATCGCCCAGTCAGGCACCGCAGGCTCCCCTGGTTTCACCTGCACCCACGGCATCAGCGGGGGCTTCGGCGGGGGCTGGCCACAGCATGCTGGGCTGGCCCCAGGTGTTGTCAAACACCAGCGACTCCAACGGCGCACGCTGGGCCCAGCGTTCGCGCTGAAGCATGGGCTCTTCGTAGAACTGTTCCACCGGTCCCAAGCACAGCAAGGCGATAGGCTCAGCGCCGGCCGGCATGCCCAGCAATTGCGCTAACGCGGACGGTTCAAAAATTGACACCCAGCCCATGCCCAAGCCCTCAGCGCGCGCCGCCAGCCACAGGTTCTGAATGGCACAACTGGCCGATGCCAAGTCCATGTGCGGTAGGGTGCGGCGGCCAAAAATATGGGGCTCGCGGCCATCGGCCAGCGCCACCACGAGCAGCTCGGCCGCATCCAGCACGCCCTGCACTTTGAGGCGCATAAATTCGTCCTGGCGCTGGCCCATGGCCTGGGCGGTTTGAATGCGCTCTTGCTCCACCAGCTCGTGCAGGGGCGCACGCAAGTCGGAATTGGTAATGCGCACAAAGCGCCACGGCTGCATAAAGCCGACGCTGGGCGCATGGTGCGCTGCGTTCAATAGGCGGCGCAATACTTCCGGCTCCACGCTGCCGCCACTGAAATGGCGCATGTCGCGCCGCTCATGAATGGCGCGGTACACGCCGCGCTGCTCGGCTTCGGGGAATGCGTGCGTCGATGTGGCCCCTGCATCCAATGCATCCGATGCACTGCTGCACGGGGCTTCGCTGGCGGGAGCCATAGGGCGTGCAGTCAGTAGTGCCGCCAGCGCTGAGGCGTGGGGAGCGCCTGCGGGCGTTTCGTCCACGGGCTCAATGCTCGCGGTTTGCACGTCACTGAACGGTTCGACCCCAGCTACTGACACGCCCTTAATCCTCAATACCGCGCTGTGCCGGCACGCCCGCTTTAAACGCGTGCTTGATCATCGTCATCTCGGTCACCGTATCGGCCAGCTCGATGATTTCGGGCGGGCAACGGCGGCCGGTGAGCACCACGTGCACGTCCTTGGGCCGGTTGCGCAGCGTTTCCAGCACGGGCTCGAGCGGCAGCCAGCCGTAGATCAACGGGTAGGTCACTTCATCCAGCACCACCATGAAATGCTCGCCTGACAGGATCGCCGCACGCGCCTTCTCCCAGCCATCGCGCGCCAGCTGGGCGGAGTGGTCCAGGTCCTGGCTCTTCCAGCTAAAGCCGTCGCCCAAGCCTTCGATGGGAATGCCAAGCTGCTCAAACATGCGGTGCTCGCCAAAGCGCGCCGGAGGCACTTTCATGAACTGGAAAATCTTCACGGCTTTGCCGCGCCCGTGCGCGCGCAGTGCCAGGCCAAAAGCGGCCGTGCTTTTGCCTTTGCCGTCGCCGGTGTTGACGATAACCAGGCCGCGGCGTTCGCCTTCTGGTTTGTCGTAGCGCTTTTCGGTGGGGGCTTCTTCAATTTGCATGGTGTTGGACATTCTTTCAGGCGGGTTGAGGTTACAGCGCTGCCAGTGGCGTCTGTGGAGAGTTGGCAGGCGCACGGCGCGCCTGCCAGGCGGCGCCCGCGAGCGCCACCAGGGCCATGACCAGCCAGGCCAGGATGCCGGCCATGCGTTCCAAGGCGGTGGGCTCTTTGGCGCGGTCGGGGGAATCGCGCTCAGGTTGGCGCTCCAGCAAAACGCCGATGGCGGGCACGGCGGGTGTGGCTGGGGGCATTTGCGCCTGAGGCGGTGGCGTGGGCAGATCGGCGGCGAGCAGCGGAGTCTCTGCGGCCCACGTGGCCTGTGGAGGTAACTGTGGCGTTGGCCGCTGCGCTGACTGTGGCATTGACTTCGGCGTGGCGACCTCCATGCCCGTAAGCGAGGCGCCTCGCGCGGCCTGCTCCACCCAGCGGCGCACGCCGGGCAGTTCGGCCGCAAGGGGCGCTGCGCGCGTCAGCTCCTGATAGACCTGCGCGAGCTGTTTTTGCGTGTCGGCATCGGCCTGCCAGTAGCCCTGGCGCTGCGCCTGCACCAGCCGCTCCAGCGATTGGGCATAGGCCTGCGGATGCTCGCGCAGCCATTCGGGCAGGCCCAGCCGGTGCTTGTCGCGCACCAGCACGTCATAAAAGCTTTGCCAGTGGTCGCTGCGCACCGTATCAGGCGCCACGGCCTGCCAGCCCCATGCAAATTGCACGGCTTTGAGCACCTGCAGCGTGCCGGAATAGCCCTCCGCTTTTTGCGCCTGCAGCCAGCCGGGGTGCAGGTAGCGTGTCTGCATCTCCAGGGCGATGGCGCGCTGCGCGGTCTCGGTGGTGGCTGCACCCACATCCTGCAGCTGCGCCACGTGCAGCTCCAGCCCTTGCGGTCGGCCGGCCACACGGGCTGCGGCCGACAAGCCGCCCAGGTACTGGAAAGGGTCGTCCGAGCTGACCATGCCATACAGGTGCGAGCTGCGCGACATGATGGCCGCGTCCGTGCGGCGCAGGTGCGCTCCGAGTGCCTGCGCGGCCGTGCCACTGGCCATGCCGGTGACAGGCTCGCCGTCCAGATAGGGCTGGCTCATGCGCTCAAGGAACATCTGGCCCAGGCGGGCATCGTTGGTCTTCAGACCGTCGCTTTGCACTGCATTCGAAATGCCCGTGCCATAAGCCCCCATGGCGTTGCCAAACGAACGTGCACGCGACAGCTGATCGGCCTGCGCCTGGGGCACGCCTTTTTGCTGCAGTTCACGGCGGATTTGCTCGGTGTTGCGGGCAATCACGTTGCCCGGCTCGGCCGTGGCGGCCTGGGCCACCGCGCGGTCCAGCAGCGCCATGAGCGCCGGGAACTGGTCGCGGTAAGAACCCGTAACGCTCATGAGCACGTCAACGCGCGGGCGCTTGAGTTCATCGGCCGCGATGGTCTCCACGCGAGAGGGCCGACCCGAGTCGTCCCACACCGGCCGCATGCCCAGCGCGACCAGGGCCTGTGCCTCCATGATGCCCTGGTGTCGCAGCGTTTCGCCCGCCCACAACGACAGCGCCAAACGCTGCGGCGCTTGGCCGCCGTGGCGCGCCTGGTAGTCCTTGAACCAGTCGTTGAACAACGTCTGGGCCACGGCGTAGGCCTGGCGCGTGGGCAGGCGGCTCGGGTCCAGCCCGGTGAGGTTGCGGCCCGTGGGCAGGCTCTCGGGATTGCGGATCGGGTCGCCGCCGTACGCCGCCGCAAGAAAACGCCCGTCCAGCGCGGCCAGCAAGCCAGGCATTTCGCCTTCGGTGGCCAACAGGCGCTCCAGCTCCTGGGCGCGAAGGGCCAGCTGCAGCAGCGCAGGCGTGTCGATGGGCTTGCGGGCGGCGCGGTTGGGCACGTGATCCTGTGCGCGCACCACCTCGGCTGCGCCGGTTGCCGTCGCTTGCGCACCCAGCGCGGGGCGCAGGTCCAGCACGCTGGCGGCCTGAGCGTCCTGCAGAGCCAACTCCAGCCAGCGCGCGGGGCGTGCCGCCAGCACCGTGTCGTGCTGAATCAGGAACGCCTCATCGATGTCCTCGCCCAATGCGTCGATCAGCGGCTTGCGCAGTGCTTGCAGGATGATCTCGCGCCGCTGCTCGGGTGCAGGTACGCGGCCGAACACGGCCAACCCCTTAGGCTGTGAGCTTTGCGCAAGCTGGTCCAGATAAGGGTGCAACACTTCCAGAAAACCGGTGAAATCGGCCGCGATGCGCTCGGCGCTCCAACCCAAGTCCCGGTGCAGCTGGTGCTCCACAAACTGCGCCACCAGTTCTTTCTCGAGCGCACGGCGCGTGGGGCCTTCGTCCACCGTTTCCCACTCATGCATGGCCTCGTGCATGCGGGCCATGCGCGCCTCAAAGCCGGCAGGGGCGAACACCGGCGTGCGGTGGCTGACCAGCACGGCGCGGCCCCGGCGTTTGGCGGTGAGGGCTTCCCCCAGGTTGTCGACGATGTAGGGGTACACCACGGGCAGATCGCCCAGGGGCAGAAAGGCATCGTCGACCACATCAAGCGCACGCGCCTTGCCGCCGGCCCATTCCTGCGTGCCATGGGTGCCGAAATGGATCAGCACATCCGCCTCCAGCTGTGCCCACAGGTATACCGCCAGATAGTGGTGCGACAGCGGCGACCTGGATTTGTGCATGAACGGGTTTTGGCCCAGGCGCAGGGTTTCTTCGCGCGGGGGCTGCGGCAGCACAGCCAGCCGGCCCACCTGCATGCGCGGAATGGCAAACACTTTTTCGCCCTGCCACTCCACCACATAGCGGCTCTTTTCGGGCGGACCCCAATACGCGTTCATGCGGTCGCGCACCGAAACGGGCAACGTAGCCAGGTACTGCTGGTACCGGGCCAGTGGCAAGGCTGCGGCCTGGCCGGACTGCAGCAGCGCGCGCACATCAAAGCCGGGATAGTAGGCGGCCAGCAAGGGCTTGAGCCCGTCGATCCAGCCCTGCTCGGGCACCCGCTGCGTGCGGTAACCGGCCTGGGCCAGCCCGTTCGAGACCTGCTCCAGGCTGCGCGGCACGTTGAGGAACGACGCACCGAAGTTGGTACCTCCCGGCGGATAGTTGTAGACCATGGCCACCAGGCGTTTGTCGCCTGCAGGTGTGGTTTGCAGCGCAATCAGGCGCCTCGCCTTGGCCGCCACGGCTTGGGCTTGCCGCTGAATAAGGCGGTATTCACGCCCGTCGCCGCCGTGCGCCACCGTGAGCACAGGGTCGATGGCGCCCGCTGCTTCTGGCTGGGCCAAATAGAACGGAACATCAGACTGTGACAGGCCTGTTTCACTGGCCTCCCACGCAGCGGTATCGCCCGCACGGTACGGCTGCGTGGCCAGCAGCGGCGCGCCCCAGCGCAGCAACAGGGGCTGCAGCGCGGCAGCGCGGGGAACGAGCTGGTGCAGTACCAGCACAGAGGCGTGCAGGCGCCCCGGACCCGTGCCACTGGCAGGCGGCAGCTCCAGCACCTCGGCAAGGGATTGCGCGGTGAGCTGCTGGCCAAAGGCCGCATACGCAAACAGCCCCTGCTCACGAAAAATACGCAGCCAGTCATCCAGCCATTGGGTGCTGCCATCCACGAAATGGTGGCGGTGCACCAGCACGGCCACCGCAGGCAGGCCGCGCAGGGTGGGCTGCTCCTGGCGCCAGGCCTCCAGCGCCGCAACGTTCATCAGCAGCCCCGGCGCCTCGGGGTAGTAAATGCCGCTGGCGGGCAAAATTTCGGGCGCAGGCAAATTGGGCATTTCCACGTCGCCCGCCACGGTGGCACGCGCCAGCGCCATGGCGCTTTGCAGGTTACGCAGGCCTCCGCCCTGCAAGTAGGCGACTGTGCGCGCAGAGGCGTCCAGCGCTGTCAAATCCATCGCCGGGCTACCCGCAGGCACCCACACTACCCGGCCGGGCGTGCGAGCGGCGCGGGCTTCCAGCGCCGGGCCCACCATGCGGCGCAGGCGCACTTCGACACTGGCGTGCGGCGCATCTACCCACACCAGCGCAGCGCCAGCCAGTGCGCGCTGAAGGTTCTGGGATTGAGCAGCATCCAGCACGGCCGGGCCACCCAGCGGGTAGTCCAGGTGTTCAAAGGCCAGACCTGCCTCGGTGGCCAGGCGCTGCACCATGGCTGTGCGCGTGGCGGTGGTGATGTCGGAGGTCAGCCACAACAGCACAGGCGAGGTCTGCACCGCCGGTTCGGTCTGCACCGCCTGTTTGGAATGTGCCAGCGGCGCAGCCACCAGCAGGCACCACAGTGCTGCGCGCAGAATTCGCTGCATCATGGCTGCGTGGGCACCGCCAATGCGCCAGCCGCGCCAGCCGCGCCGTCTGCCGAAGCATCGGCAGGCGCACCAATGGCGCCACCGGGCACGCCGGTGCTGCCGGGTGCCGCGCCCGTTTCGGGGATGTAGACGATGTTGCCGTCTTCGAGCTTGTAGGCCACGCCCGCGCGCACGCCCTGCCCTTGCGCTGCGCTGCCAGCGCCTTTGAAGCGCACTTCCTTGCCCTGCTCGCGCACCACCACTTCCATGTCGGGCTGGCCGGCGTTGCGGATGATGGTGATGCTCTCATTGGCACTGGTCTGCGTCTGCACGGCTACGGCCGTGAGCAGGGCCACCACGAGCACCAGGAACACATCCACCAGGTTCACGGCAGACAGCATCGGGTCGTCATCGTCCTCGGCCAGGACATTCAGATGACGCAAGGTCATAAAGCACCTTTGTGCGGCACTTGGCGGGGCGCTGCGGCCAATGCACCGCTCACGCTGCCACCCCGCGCTCTTTGCGCACGGCCAGCAGTTCGGCCAGCAACCAGCGGCGGCGCACCGAATACACCACCAGCCCCATCGACGCGGCGGCCAGCGCCAGCACCACGCCAGCGAACGCTCCGCTGAACACGGCCAACGCTTGCTGACCGTTGCCCGCCGCCACGCTTTGTAGTGCAGGACCCAGTGGAATCATGGTGGCAATCAGCCCCAGCATCGGCGACAGGCGGCTCAGCAGACGCACGGGCTCCACCTGGCGGACCAGTTGCAGCTCAAGCTCTTCCATGGACAGTTCGGGCGCCACGCGCAGCGAGCGGTACTGCGGCTGGCGCCAGCGCTGCCAGGCCTCCATCAGGGTGGCGCCGCCGGACCACAGCGCGTAAACAAACGCGAGGCCCACCAAAGCCAGTACCGGCCACAGCAACGACTGCGCCACCAGCGAAAAGCCCGCTTCAATGTTCATTTGTCTACTCCCTTGGTCTTGTTGTGACGTTGCATGGATGGCAGCGCTACCCACATCCCGTCCAGGTGCCGCACGTGGATGCGGTGGTCAAACACCTGCTCCAGTGCGGCGTGTGTGTCCTGCGCACCGCAGGAGCCCTGGTGCAACACGCGGCCATCCGCCATCACGACCATGTCATCGGCCTGCAGCGCCATGGACAGCTCATGCAGCACGCTGACCACGGTGCGCCCGCGCGCGACCAAGTCGCACACCAACAGCAGCCAGTCGGTTTGGTGGGGCGGGTCGAGGTTGGCGAGCGGCTCGTCCATCAGCAGCACCGCGGCATCGACCGTCAGCGCGCGCGCCAGCAAAACGCGCTGGCGCTCGCCGCCCGAGAGCTGGCCCAGTGGTCGCTCGCGCCATTCCCAGGCCTGCGTGCTGCGAAGCGCTGCTTCGGCGGCGGCGTGATCGGCCGCGCCGGGCGGTTGCAACCAGCTTTGGTGCGGTAGGCGGCCTAGCAAAGCGACATCGAGCACGGTAAGGTCATCGGCAGCGGCCTCGTTCTGGCCCAGCCAGGCCATTTGGCGGGCACGATCGCGCGCAGGCCAGTCAGGGAGCGCACGGCCCAGCAATTGCACTTGGCCGCTGGCCGCTGGCAACAGGCCCACCAACACCCTGAGCAGTGTGGATTTGCCCGCGCCATTGGGGCCGACGATGCTGGTCCAGCGGCCCGCCGCCAAGTCCAGCGAAATACTGTGCAATATCGGTCTTTTTCCTATGCTAGCGCTTATTCCATCTGCCTTGATAGCTACTTTTTCAATAGCGTTCATAGCAGCCCGCCGGGTGAGGTCCGCCGGTGCATCAACCAGAGCAAATAACCGCCTCCGAGTACCGCCGTGAGCACGCCCACCGGCAGTTCCTGCGGCGCCAGCAGACCGCGCGCCAGCAGGTCTGCGGCGCACAAAAGAGCCCCGCCCATCAAGCTGGCCAGCAACATCAAACGCCCGTGGGGCACGGGTACAGCGGCGCGCACCAAATGCGGCGCGGCCAGCCCGACAAAGGCAATCAACCCGGTTTGCGCTACGGCGGTGCCCGTGGCCAATGCCAGCACCGCTACCAACGCTGCGCGCAGCGGGCCCAGGGGCAAGCCCAGGCTTTGCGCCGTGGATTCGCCCAGTGCCAGCCCATCGAGCACGCGGGCCAGCGCCCAGGCCACCAGCACGCACAGCACCCAAATGCCCGCCATGAGCAAGCACGATGTCCAGCCGACAAAACCCGTGGAACCGAGCAAAAACGCCTGCATGGCCTGCAGTGAATCGGGCGACAAGAGCAGGACCAGCGAGGTCATGGCCCCCAGTACCACGCCCACCACCACGCCCGCCAACAGCAAGCGCAAGGTGTGTTGCACGCCGCGCGCCAGTCCCAGGGTGAGCAGCACCGCCAGCACGGCGCCCAAGAAGGCCGCGCCGGTCAGGCCCAGGCGCACCAGCCAATGGCCGGACTGAACAGAAATCGCCAAGGTGTGGGGACCACCGCCCAGCATGCCCAAGCCGCCACCGAGCAGCGCCAACGCCAGCGCCACCCCCAGCGACGCACCCGACGCGCTGCCCAGCAAATACGGGTCGGCCAAAGGGTTGCGGAACAAGCCTTGCGCCACCGCGCCCCCCAAACCCAGCAGCGCGCCTGCGGCCCAAGCCCCCAGCGTGCGCGGCAAGCGAATATCCCAAACGATTTGCTGCGCCATGGCGTGGGCGGAAGGGTCGGCTTGCGGGTTCCACAGCGCCGGCAACAAGTTCTCAAGCCCCATGCTGCCCACCGCCGTGCCGAGCACAAACAGCGCCAGGGACAGCACGCACAGGCCAAGCGCCAACCAGCGACCGCGGCGGTCATGTACTGCGCTGGCACGCGGTGCGGCACCCGCGAACGCAGGTGCTTTAACAGCGGCGCTTTCCGGCGGTTTCACGGGTGCTTCACAGAAGGATTACAGGAAGATTCACAGGAGCCATGCGCGCAAGCTTCACGGCGTAGCGCGGTGCGCACCAGGGCGCTTTGCATCCTGAACCAAGCACTGCGCCATGATGCGCGCGGCCTCTGCCATGCGCGGGCCGGGGCGCACCAGCACGTCAGACTGGGCGCGGTCAAAGCGGCAAATATGGTCGCCGCGCACGGCCCGCATCGCCGCCCAACCGGGGCGCGCGGCCAGGTCCTCAGAACTGCGCACGCTCACCAGGATGAGGTCAGGGTCGGCGCGTACCACATATTCGGGATTGATCTTGGGGAACGGCCCTAGCGCCCGGGGAATGATGTTGCCCGCGCCCAAGCGGGTCAGCGTCTCGCCAATGAAAGACGCAGTGCCGGCGGCATAGGGCCCACTGTTCACCTCAAAGTACACCCGCGTGCCGAGCGCGGAGGCGGGCACCGATTGCGCAGCCGCTTGCACGCCGGCATCAATCACGCGCCAGACGCGTTGCGCATCCGGCACGCCCAGCAGTTGGCCCACCTTGCCCAGCACGCGCTGTACATCTTTGTACGTGCGCGGCTCCAGCGCCACCACGGGAACGCCCAAACTCTCCAGCCGCGCCTGCGCTCGGGACGAAGTGGCCATCAACACCACATCGGGCCGCAGCGCCACGATGGCTTCAATGCTGGGGTCCAGCCCACCACCCACGACGGGAAGTTGGTGGATAGAGACAGGCCAGTTGGAATAGCGGTCCACCCCCACCAGGCGGTCGCACGCACCCAGCGCGCACACCGTTTCGGTGAGCGACGGCAGCAAGCTGACAATGCGGCGCGGCGGGTGTGGCAGGCGCACGGTGCGGCCTTGGTCATCCACCAATTCGACAGGTTGTTCCGCTTGATCGACCTGCACCGTTTGCACCGCCTGCACGAGTTTTGGCGCACTCGTTGGCGCGATGGCTGGCTTGCTCGTTTGCGAACTGCTGGTCTGCGCATTGGCCAACGTAGCCATCAGCAACACCAGTGCAATCAACACCGCCAGCACCACCAAAATGCGTTTAATCGGCGTGGGCTTCATACCGCTTCCTTCACAAAAAGTGGCAGCCCGGCCACCATAAACGTGACACGGCCACACGCCTGTGCGGCGCGTTGGTTCAGCACCCCCAGCGCGTCGACAAACGCCCGCACCTCGCGCCCCATGGGAATGACCCCCAGGCCGATCTCGTTGCCCACCAGAACAACCGGCCCGGGGGCGTTCGCCAAAATATCAAAAAAGTGAGCTGCTTGAGTAGGCCAGTCCTGCGCTAGAGGGCTTTTTGGCTTGTAATTTATGTCTGTCGATGCCATAGGCGCGGCATCCATGGGCATCATCCAGCGCGTGAGCCACAGCGTGAGGCAATCAACCGCCACCAAGGTATGGGCGTCACTGGTTTTGGCCAACGCGCTCGCCAGGTCGCGCGGCTCCTCGCAGGTCTGCATGCCGGGCACACGCAGCGCGCGATCGGTTTGGTGGCGCGCAATACGCTCGCGCATTTCGTTGTCATAGGCTTCGGCCGTGGCGATCAGCACGGCGCGGTGGCTGGGCGACTGGGCCAGCCAGGCGTGTGCCAACATTTCTGCGCGGCGCGACTTGCCACTTTTTTGGCCACCGAGAATCAGCTCACTGCGCGCCACTTGCAAGCTCATGACACTGCTCCAAAAAGCTGCGCGGTCGCCACCGGGTTCGACGCAAACCAGGCGTGTAGATAACTGGCCCGCAGGCTGCCATGCGCATAGACCGGTTCGCCATCGCCGCTAGATTCATCTGGCCGCTGGGTGCGCGCCATTACGGGTGCCGTGGAGGTGGTGGTCGAATAGTGAAAAGTGTGCCCGCGCAGCAGTTGCCCGCCCCACTCCATCTGGCGCGAACCCAGTGCAGCCAAGCGGGTTTGCATCGCACCTTTGCCGGGCAGCAAGCCCCACATGGCTTGTACCGATCCATCCTGCAGTTGCAAGAAATCCAGCAGTGCCAGCATGCCGCCGCATTCGGCCCACACCGCTTTGCTGGCCGCCAAGTGCGCGCGCAGGTCTTCGCGCAAGCCGTGGTTCGCTGCCAGCGCGCCCGCATGCAGTTCCGGGTAGCCACCCGGCAACCACACCGCATCGCATACCGGTAAAGCGTCGCCTGCCAGCGGCGAGAAAAAGATGAGCTCTGCCCCCAGCTGCGCCAAGGTGTCCAGATTGGCGGCGTAGACGAAGCTGAACGCTGCATCTCGCGCTACCGCCACGGTGCGGCCCGCCAGCAAGCACGGCACTTCAGCCGCCGCTTCGGGTGCCGGAAACGAAACTGCCCAACGCTGCAGGTCAACCAAGTCCATCGCGCCGAGTGGCGTGGCTTGCAGCGCGTCGGCCGCCGCGTCCAGCCGGGCCAGCGCGTCGGGCAGCTCATGCGCTGCCACCAAACCCAAATGCCGCTCTGGCAACAGCGGAGCCGGTTTGCCGCGAGCAGCTTTGCCTGCTTCCGCCCCTTCCCACGCCACGCGCGGCAGTGCGCCCAACCAGTCATGCGGGTCGCGCAGGCCCACCTGCAACATGGCCGTATGGCGCTCGCTGGCAACGCGATTGGCCAACACACCGGCCCAGAGAAGGTCCGCCTGGTAATGCCGCAAGCCATACGCCAACGCGCCAAAAGTGCCGGCCATGGCCGACGCATCCACCACGGCCAACACCGGTACGCCAAACTGGCGCGCCAAGTCGGCCGCGCTGGGCGCACCATCAAACAGGCCCATCACGCCTTCGATCAGCAGCAGGTCGGCATCGCCAGCCGCCTCATGCAAACGGGCAGCGCAGTCCCGCGCGCCGTTGATCCACAAGTCCAGCGAATGCACCGCCGCGCCGCTGGCGAGTTGGTGCCAGTGCGGGTCCAGAAAATCTGGCCCGCACTTGAATACCCGCACTCGCCTCCCGCGCCGCGCGTGCAGTCGCGCCAGCGCCGCCACCACCGTAGTTTTGCCTTGGCCTGACGCCGGTGCAGCGACCAGCAAGGCAGGGCAACGGTGAGCAGCGGCGTTTGTTGGCATTAACGCGGCGTCCACTTCAAGCCGACATACAGGCTGCGGCCTGGCGGCACATAGTTGCGCGCCAGCTGGTAGTCGTGGTCGGTCAGGTTGTCGAGGCGAGCCAGCAGCGTGAAATCACGCGCCACTTCCTTGCTCGCATAAAGATTGAACAAGCTGTAGCCGCCCAACGCGTTGGTGTTGGCCGCGTTGTCAAAGCGCTTGCCTGACGCTTGCATTTCCGCACCCAGGGTGAAGCCGGCTACTTGCGTATCGGCGCCTAGCGTGGCGTGGCGCTTGGAGCGGCGTGCCAGCAGTTTGCCGGTATCGAGGTCGCGCGGATTTTGGAAATCGACCGAGCCGTGCAACTGCACGCTACCCAGTTTGTGCGACGCGGCCAGCGTGACGCCTTGGTATTGCGCGCGAGCCGTATTGGCGTAACAGCCAAACGCCGAGCTGCAGGCTCCACTGCCCACAAAGCTGATGAGGTTAGAGATGCGGTTGCGGTAAACGGTGGCGGAAAAGCTGCTGGAGGCTTCTGCGTACTTCAAACCTAGCTCCACGTTACGGCTGGTCTCGGGTTTGAGCGACGCATCACCATACTCACTGAAACGCTGGAACAACGTGGGCACGCGAAACGCCGTGCCGGCCGATGCCGTCACACGCCAGTTCGGCGCAAACGCATACCCGTAGGAAGCGCTGCCGGTATTCTTGCCACCAAACTCGCTGTCATCGTCATGGCGCGCGTTGAGCTGCACCGTGTGTGGTCCGGCGTGGTAGCCGTAGCCCAGTGCCAGCGCGTTCTGCGCGCGGTTGCGATCAATGGTGGTGCTGGTCGGCGTCAGCGCAGGGTTGTTCAACGCATCTTCGCGTCGCTCCAGCGTCGCGCTAAAGCGATTGGCGCCGATGCGGTAATCGTTTTGCCACAGGTAGCCGCGCAGTTGGGTCTCGGTGCGGTAGGGCGAAGGCTCGGTTTCATAACGGCTGAGCGTGTCGGTCACCGACAAACGGGTGGAATACGCATCGGTCCACTGCGATGCCAAGGTGAGGCCAGCCGTACGCAGACGGTTCTTGTTGCGGTCATCGTTGGTTATCGCGAACGCGTCGTAACCAGAGTTCAGGTACTGCGACAACAGCGTGGCATCCAGGCGCTGCCGGTCGTTGAACTTGAAGCCCAGACGTGCGTTGCCCGAGGTCGATTCGTAGCCATCGCGATCGGTGTTGTGCTTCACGTTGCTGCGAATGTCGTAGCCGTCGCTGCGGGCGTGCGAGACGCCGAGCGAATAGTCAAACGCGCCATCAACCCCGGCCGAGCCGCTGACACCCGCATCTACTTTGCGCGTGCCTTGGCTGCCGAGACCGACGCCCACATAGGGCTGCGCGGGGCCTTGGCCATTGCGCGTAAAGAGCTGAATCACGCCGCCAATAGCGTCAGAGCCGTACACCGCAGCGGCCGGGCCGCGTAGCACTTCAATACGATCAATTTGCGAAAGTGGGATTTGTTCCCACACCGCGCCGCCGGTGGATTGCGAGTCCACACGCACGCCGTCGATGTACACGGCAGTAAAGCGGCTTTCAGCGCCGCGCAGCAAGACGCTGGCCGAGTTGCCAATGCCGCCATTGCGCGTAATTTCCACACCCGGCAAGCGCGCCAGCACATCCACAACACCCACAGCTCCGCTGTTTTCAATCGTCTCGCGGTCGACGATGGAGACGTCGGCGACGAGGTCGGAGAGCGGCTGCTCATAGCGCGTCGCGGTGACCACGGTTTCGGCCAGCTGCGGGGCGCGCAGATTTTGTGCCACCCGATAAGAGCCGGGAGAGGAGGCGGATGACTGCGCGTGGGCAGCGGTTGAAACACCTGCCGACAAAACAGCCAGTAAAGAGGGAGACAGGCACAGCGCAGCCACGCGGTGTAAACGAAAAAAGCGATTCTTCATGAAAGGAACACCAGCAAACAGATAACCCGCGCCGGCTTCCCCGCCAGCGTATGGGTAATACGGTCGCGCAAACCCACGGGGCGCACGCAACCACTTTGTTGGCCGGTATCCGGGCTGGCGGCGCGCCCTTCACCGCCTTCCCAGGCGCTTGTTCAAGGCGCCCAGTGGCATGGGTGTGAAGAGTGAATCAAAGGATTCGGCCGCTGACCGTTGCGGGGGCAGCGCAGGCTCAGCGGGCCACCTTGGCGGCGCCCTCCTCCCTGCTTCCCGTTGAACTGCGGCATGTGAACCACACCGCGAGCACCAACACAAGAAGTGTAAGGGAGTGCGTAACACGCAAAGGAATGACGCACATAGTAGTGGCCGTTGCTCAGGCGCGCGCCTACAATTCAGCCCCTATGTCCCTGGATGCATCCCCCTTCGACCCTCTTGCGGATCGTGTCGAGCGCTTGCTCGTGCGACACGAGCACCTACGAAGCGCCAACGCCGCGCTGACCGAGCAGGTCGCCGCGTTGACGCAGGAGCGAGACTCGCTGCGCTCTCGGCTGCAGGCGGCGCGCGCGCGCGTCGACTCGTTGATCGAGCGCCTTCCAACATCTGATACCGCCAAGGATGCGCCATGAAGCAGCTGGAAGTGCAAATCATGCAGCAGAGCTACCTGCTGGGGTGCCCCGAAGGACGCGAGTCACGCTTGCTGGAAGCCGTTGAACGCGTCGATACCGCGATGACCTCGATTCGTGATGCCGGCAAAGTGCGCGCTCGAGAACGCATTGCAGTGCTTGCTGCCCTCAATCTGGCCTTTGATTTGGCAGACCGCGAAACGGCCGATCTCACCCGCGCGGCTCTGAGTTCGGGAAGCGAAGATGTGCCCGCCGCCGGGCGCGTGTCCGCTTCGGTGGTTGCCCTGGATACTGAGCGGCGGGATGCTTTGGTCAAACGTCTGGACGACGCACTGGGCAAAGACGACCAGCTGTTTTAAGCGAAGTCCTGCCGTCTGCATGGCATTGACAAGCGGCCTACAATGATTTGGTCTGCAGTGCCATCGGGTTGTAATTCCTCGAACCAATGCTCATAGAGCCCGGGCTTGGTACATTGCCTGGCGAGCGTGATCATCTCGCGTCAGATGAACCCAATGTCAGGCTGCCCTCGCCCACCTGAACCCCGGTTCAGGATGCCGGCCCGGTGGCATCTGCAGACACCTTTTGTACGGTTGTGGTTACGTACCAGATGCCAAAAACGTCTTGTTGACCCGTCGCAGCGGCTTTTCTTTTCTCCCTTCCCCTTCTTCGTTTTGATGTCAATCCCTGCTGCAACGCTCGCCGAGCTTGCCTGCCTCGGTCTGGCTACTGGCTTTCTGGCGGGATTTCTAGGCATAGGTGGCGGCATGCTGCTGGTGCCGTTTCTGACTTACTTCCTTGAGCTGCAGGGCGTGTCGCCCGGCCTTGCGGTGAAGATGGCAATTGCAACGTCCATGTCTACGATCATGTTCACATCGCTCTCCAGCGTGCGGGCCCATCACCAACGCCGCGCTGTGCGCTGGGACTTGGTGCGGCGTCTTGCGCCAGGCATCGCCATGGGCGGGTTGGTCGCCAGCCTTGGCGTTTTTTCTCTTTTGCGTGGGTCCGCATTGGTCGTTGTCTTCGCCGTTTTCGTAGGCTTCTCGGCCGTGCGGATGCTCGGTACCCCTCCAACCGCCTCGACATGCCAGATGCCGAGCCCTGCAGGCCAACTGGGGCTGGGGCAGGCATCGGATTTCTTTCGGGCCTTGTTGGCGCAGGCGGCGGCTTCGTCAGCGTTCCCTTCATGACTTGGTGCGCCGTGCCGATCCACCATGCGGTGGCGACCAGCGCGGCGCTTGGGTTCCCTATTGCCGTCGTCAACGTGTTGGGCTACATAGTCGCGGGTCAAGAGGAGGCCGGATTATTACCTGCGGCGCTGGGCTATGTCTGGCTACCGGCACTTGCCGCCGTGGCGATGGCGAGCATGCTGACGGCGCCGTTGGGCGTGCGCGCCGCCCACCAGTTGCCTGTTGCGCAATTGAAACGGATGTTCGCCGCCCTGCTCATGGGCCTTGCGGCGTACATGCTGTGGAAGGGGCTCAACGCGGCCTAGTCGCGAAACAGTTCCAGACGCCCGTGTTCCTCAAAAAACTGGATGAAACGCGCGGGTGCCATTGCGGCCGCGCACAAGTAACCCTGGAAGTAAGCGCATTGCATCTCCTGTAAAGTGGTGCGCTGTGCCTCGGTCTCGACACCCTCGGCCACTACACAAAGCTTGAGCGCTTCACCCAAATGCACAATGGCGCTCACGATGGCTCGGTCGCCCTCGTCTTCTGGCAGTCCACGAATAAACGACTGGTCAATCTTGAGCTTGTGGATCGGCAAGTTTTTGAGGTAGGCCAGGCTGGAGTAACCGGTTCCAAAATCGTCAATGGCCAGTGCAATTCCGAGGCCTGCGAGTCCATGTAAAAGCTGCTCGGCCTCTTTTGCGTCCTGCAGCAGCATGGACTCTGTCAGCTCCAGCTCCAGTAGCCGCGGCGGCAACTGGTACAGCTCTAAAACATCCGCTACGCGTTGTACAAAATCGGCTTGACGCAGCTCCAGTGCCGAGACATTGACGGACACCACCAAGTCCAAACCCGCCTGCGCCCAACGGGCGGCCTCTTGCACCGACTGATCCAACACCCAGGAGCCCAGCGTGATGATGTAGCCCGTCTCCTCGGCCAGTGGAATAAACACCCCGGGCGATACCGAGCCCAATTGCGCGTCCGTCCAGCGAAGCAAGGCTTCAGCACCCACAATGCGCCCGCTGACGAGGTCGACCTGTGGCTGGTAGTGCACCTGCATGTCGCCGCGCCCCAATGCTTGGCGCATCGCATGTTCAAGCTGCATGCGTGCCAACATGTTCTCGTTCATCTGGGGCTGGTAGAAACCAAAATTACCCCGGCCGCGGTCTTTCACGCGGTACATCGCTGTATCGGCGTGTTTGATGAGTTCATCGAGCGACAGGCCATCCTGCGGGTAAAGCGAGACGCCGATGCTGCACTGAATAGAGAAGCTCATGTCATCCAAAGAGAAGGGTTGCAGCATCTCCAGCACCATCCGCCGCGCGACGTTCTCGGCTGCGGTCGCATCGCTACTGTGCAGATACACCAGAAATTCATCGCCGCCCTGACGACACAGCATGTCGCTTTGTCGCAGCGACATCTGAAGACGTGCAGCGACCAGTCTGAGCACACGGTCGCCAAAACTGTGCCCGAGCGAGTCGTTGATGACCTTGAAACGATCCAGGTCCAGCAGCAGCACCGCAAAACCGGTACCACCGGGATCTGAAACGCGCAGAGCCGAGTCGACCCGCTGCGCAAGTTGCAAGCGATTAGGCAAGCCGGTCAGCACATCGCTGTAAGCCAGTTCGTCGATGCGCTTGCGCGCTGCATGCTGCTGCGTCAGGTCTCGCACAAAACCAATGCTTTGCTCGGCCTTGCCAGCCACATCCTGTAGCGCTACCCACGCAAGATGAACAGCGTTGCCCTCGCTTTCCCCCTTTGGCAGCCACAGCTCACCGTTCCACACGCCATTGAGAGACCAAGCCGCTTGTACTTCTTCAAGAAGCCGTGCGCCCGGAGCTATTGCAAATACGGACTCCACCGTACGCCCTAGTAAGTGGGCCGCTGGTTCACCAGCGAGTTGCTCAAAAGTCGGGTTGACCTGCACCACGCGGTGCCTCGCATCGGCAACGAAAATAGGATAAGGACTGGCCTCAAACGCCAACGCGGCCAGACGCAGGGCTCCTTGCGAGCGCATGTCATCCGTGATGTCTCGGAACGAGTACACGCGCCCGATCACCGTGCCGTGATTGAGCTGCGCTACGCTGCGCCGCTCTACCAGCTGCCCGCCGTGAAGTTGCAAAACATCGAGGGTTTCCGCGTACGGGTCTGACGCGATGTCGGCCAGGCGCTCTTCGTAGGCAGCACGGTTGACCGTGCGGCTTGCAAGATGCTGTTGAAGCGCGACATCGTCTCGGCTGACCAGAAGAGCATGGGAAATTCCCCAAATCGACGCCAGCCGCTGGTTGAAAGCCCGTATGCGGCCGCCGAGGCTGCAGACCAACACCCCGTCCGCTGCGGAATCTAGCGTAGCGCGCAGCTCGGACAACAGCAACTCCAGTTCTCGCTGCGTGCTTTGTTGCTCCGTGCAGTCGATCATGGTGACCTGCAAAAAACCGCGTCCAGGAGCCAGCGCGAAATCAGTCACGCGCCGCAGCACCGGCACGAGCCGGCCGTCTGCGTGCAACAACGCAGTCATCGACCCTACGCCGTCCGCAACAACCAGCCGCGTGTCGGCCCAAAACCAATGGTCTTGCGGAGTTGCTGCAAACCGCTCGACCTGCTCGCCCACCATGTCACCGCACGCCAACCCGACCAGATCGCCTGCTGCTGGGTTGGCAAAAAGAATGTTGCGCGTAGAGGCATCCACCACCCACACGGCCTCCTGCAACCTATCCAGAGCCATGGGCCATACAGGATCAATCAACGGTTGACTCATGCGTCGGCGCCTGCCTGTGGCGTGGGAACGCCACGTTCAAAGTAATAGCAAATACGACTGCGAGGTGATAAATAGTCGAGCGCGGCACGAGGCAACTGTGACGGCTTCAGGCTGGTACGAACCACCAGATCAGGTTCGGTTTCAAGGTCACGAACCAGCGACTGGTCGCGCGGTACTAGCGCGTCGTAAACGATGACCTTGGGACGCAGCGGACGCGAAGAATTGACGGCTACCACCATCGCGTACTGACTGTTTACCAGCTGAACAATCGAGCCCGGCGGGTAGACACCCATCATGCGGATGAAGGCGCGCAACACCTCGGGATCGAAGCGTGCCTTGTGCTGAGCAAAAATCACCGAGAGCGCGTCGTGCGGCGTGAATGCCTGCGCACCATGGGCAGGATTGCACAGCCGATCGTAGTGATTGACCAAAGCGACAATGCGTCCGCCTGTGCCGATGGCACCGCCTTTGAGTCCGCGCGGAAAGCCGTGACCATTCGCCATCTCGTGGTGCTGCGCGATTGCCTGCAACACCGGGTCTGGTAGACCCATTCGCTGCCCAAGAGCGATGGACTCGGCCACATGTTTTTCATACTGCAGCACATCCAGTGCCGACATGTCGGGAGAGCGTACCCACAAACGAGGAGGCAAGTGCACCTTACCCACGTCATGCAACAAAGCTGCCAATCCAACTTCTGCCAAAGCGAGGGGAGTCAGCTCTTGGGCCTTGCCCAGCAATAGGCTCAACACCATGACGTTGACTGGATGCAGGGCGTTGCGCTCACCGACGCATTCGGACAGCAATGCGATCACCGACTCGCTACGCCCCAAAAGATCAGACACGCATTCAGCCACTAACGCTTCGCTCTGCAGCCGCGCCTCTTGCGGAGCTTTGTCACAGGCTTGGCCAATTCGCAGATATGCGCGTGACGCAGCGACAAACCCCTGATCGCAAAGCGCGAGTGCTTTGTGCTGCGCGTTGAGCAGCATGCGGTGACGCTGAGCGGCTTCCCGTGCTACGCCTTTTTCGGCTGCGGTCGCCGCAGCTTGCGAGCTCATCGGCGCATTGACAGGAGTTGCATCAACGACTGATCCCGAAGCCAAGTTGGCTGTTGGCGGCACCCGGAAAGCCGCGTCGCTCTTAGCCGGAATACAGCGTATTTCGCGCAATCCCAGCTCGCGCAGAGTGGCAATTTGCGCCTCTGACGCAACGCGAAAACTGCCAACGGTGAACGGGTGCTGCATCCAGTTCAGATCGAGCTGAACGAACATGCCCACGCGCAATTGGTTCAGTGGAATGATGACGGAATGATTCACAGAATGTTTCAGTCCCGGAGGAAAATTGATCGCAAGTCAAAAACATTATGAAACGACTAAACCGTGGGTTCTGGGAACGCCGGCAAGGTGTGCGGCGCGAGCACAACAGCTATTAGGGCTAGCGGCTATTGACAGACAAGCGCTGCGCGGTGTGCCAGGTCGCGCCAAAGTGCCCAGCCCGCCGCGGCACACAAAAGGCCCCCACCCAGTCGGGTACCCCAGTCGGTGCGCACGATATTGATCCGTTGGCGCAAGCTGCGCCAATCCCATGGGCCGGCGAGCAACCAAAGCGAACTACCTGCGGCAAAAAAAGCCATCGCCAAAGCGCCTTGCGCACCGCTGCGACTGAGCGCAGCCACTAGCAATGCGGAGTAAAGCAATCCGCACGGCATTAGTCCCCACAGCGCGCCGGCAATGAGCGCGCCGCCAGGCGCTTGTACAAGTGGGTGCACCCTAATCCACAAGGCCCGCCCTGCGAACTCTGCCCAGGCAGGCTGGCGCGCCAGAAACAACATCCACAAACCCCAAGTCAGCACCGCCAGGTGAGCCAGCGTCCAAACCGGTCGCAGTGCAGTCGCTTGCTGCGTGGTCCAGGCCAATCCCTGCATAGCCGTAGCGGCCAGGGCACCCATAAAAGCGTATCCCGTCATCCGTGCAATGTGAAAGGCCGCTATTCGCGCGCTCTGCCGCCGCGGACGATGCCAGTGCACCGGACGCTCTGACTTCACATTTCGCACGGCACCCTCAAGACCAGCGGCTTCGCGCAGCTTGCCCCCATTTGTCAGTGCCGCACATGGTGCAGCGCACATGACCAGGCAGTGCGATCCACCGAGCAGGCCCATGGCACCAGCCGTCCAAAGCAAAGAAGCATCCATTACAGAATGCGCGAGAACTTTGTCCGGCTTCGATCTGACTGCAAATAGCGGTCAAACAACATGGCAATGCCGCGTACGAAATACCAACCGGTCGCAGTCACTTCAATGCCCTGCTCACTGAGCGCAACCAATCCTTGTTTCTCCATGCCGGCGAGCTGCTCCAGTTCGCAGTTGAAATACTGACGAAAGTTCACCAGCCAGGCCTGCTCAAGACACTCGAAGTCGAGGGTCTCTTGGCACATCAGCGCCATGATGACGGCGCGCCGCGACAAGTCGTCGCGCGACAGCGCCAGGCCGCGTACGACCAGAAGGTGGCCTTGGCCCAGCAGGTCGTAATACTCTTACAGGGTCTTGGCGTTCTGGCTGTAGGTCGCACCTATGCGCCCAACTGCAGAGACGCCCGGTGCAATCAAGTCGCAGTCGGGCTGCGTGCTGTAGCCCTGAAAATTTCGATGGAGCCGACCTTGCCGTTTCGCAACAGCTAGTGCGTCGTCAGGCAAAGCAAAGCAAAGTGGTCCATGCCGACATAGTCATATCCCGCGCCGGTCAACGCGCCCAACGAGCGTGCCAGCATTTCGACCTTGAAAACGGCGGGCGGCATGTCTGCCCAAAAAATACGCCGCTGCGATTTGAAGCGATCAGGCAAGTGGGCGTAGGCTTAGAGGGCGATTCGGTCAGGATGCAGATCGACCACTTGTTTCAACCTACGGTCGAACGACGCCGGACTTTGTTTGGGTAAGCCGTAAATCAGGTCAACGTTGATCGAATCGAAGCCGATCTCTCGGGCGGCTGCGACCAGCGCAAACACCTGCTCTGGCGGCTGGAAACGGTTCACTGCTTTCTGTACATCGGGATCGAAATCTTGAACTCCGAAACTCAGGCGGTTGAACCCCAACTCCGCCAGCACTTGCAGGCGCGTTGCGTCCACCGTTCGGGGATCGACCTCTACCGAATATTCGCCTCCGGGCACGAAAGAAAAACTTCGGCGCAGACTTTGCATCAGCAGTCGCAGCGCCTCGTCCGTGAGAAACGTCGGGGTACCGCCGCCCAAGTGCAGTTGGCTGACCGACTGCCCTGAGCCACAGTGCGCGGTGTGCAGCTCAATTTCCCGGTCTAGGGATGTCCTGCATAACCCTCGCGAGGATGTGATGGTGCGGATCGGGATGGGGCGCAAGGCGTCTTTTTGCAGCCAATAGCCGTGCTATTGGCAAGAAAAGCAACGCAGAGAACCGCCCGAGGCCGCGCTATCACAG
>JBBSUJ010000020.1:0-41389 GCA_038235025.1 Burkholderiales bacterium | reverse complement strand
TGTGATAGTGCGGATCGGAATGGGCCGCAAGGCGTCTTTTTGCAGCTAATAGCCGTGCTATTGGCAAAAAAAGCAACGAAGCGGACCGCCCGAGACCGCGCTATCACAACCCGCAGGGAGTTATGCAGGATGTCCCTAGCGAGCGCAAGTGCTTTATTGCGGCCCAACTGGGAATAGCGCCGGAAACCTTCTCACGGGTGCTGCGCAACTTGCGAGAGTACGGGTTGGTGCGCGGCAGCGGCAAGGTGCTGTCTCTGCCGCTTCCCGTTGCCTTGGAGGCGGTGGCATTGGGCTGATCCGCGGCGCAGAGCAGAGCAGAGCAGACCATCAACGCCGCATCAGCGTTTAACGGCCGCGTCGGGTAAGGCGATGACCGGCAAAGCCTTGGCGAACCAGGGCCGGAGGAAAGCTTGTCGGGCAATTAATGCCGACGGAAATGGCGACACGCGGTGGCGCGCGCGTCCTGTGGCTGTTGTGCGGGGAGCCCCAGGTCAAATATCAGGGTTTTTATCCTGCCAACTGCGGGTTCCGCCCATTCGCGCGCGCAGGTGCATTCCTTATAGTAGGCGCGACATGTCTATCCTTGATTGCCACCTCCCTACCTTTATCGATGCCGGCGCTGCTGGACCTGTTGCCTGCTCGATCTACTTACCGATAGAAGGTGCCCCGCGGCCATGAGCGTCGTTCGTAGTTTGCGCGGGCTTGCCATGCCCGGGGCGCTGACGCTCAGGCTCATGCTGATGGTGGCCTTGTCCATTGCGCTGGCCGGCGCTTTGACAGGCTGGCTCACGACGCGCGCTGCGGCCGCTGGCGCCATACAGCGCGTGCTGCGCCAGCAAGGCGACGAGGTGCAAACGCTTTCGCGCGTGTTGGCCAGCAAGTTCGAGCAAAGTCAAAAGGTGTTGCGCGCCGTTGCGGCCGGTGTCACACCGGAAATGCTGGAAGCGCGATCCCCACTGGACTGGCTCTTGCAACAAGGGCTTCCGGCGGGGCAGTTTTTCGATGCGTTGGTGGTTTTGCGTGCGGATGGATCTGTCCGGGCCAATCTGCGCTACGGAGCCCGCGAAGACAGCGCTGGCTTGGATGCAGATGAACGCGAAGTGCTGCAGCGTACCTTGGCGGATGGAAAGCCCCAGGTGTCCGAATTGGTCGGCGGTAGCGCCGGTCAACCGCGGGTTTTGTTCACGCAGCCGCTTCGCGCGGCTGACGGTAGTGTTTCGGGCGTGGTGGCGGGGGCGCTGCGCCTGCAGTCCCAGGGGCTTTTGCCGGCGTCCATTTCGCCGCCAGAGCGCTCAGGTTCACGCCTGGTGGTGTTTGCGCGCAATGGCACCATTCTTTCTCACCCGGACCCCTCCCGTGTTCTGGGGCAGGTTCGCGACGAGCCGGGCCTGTCAGACCTTGCCGCGGTGCAGCGAAGCGATGTGGCCGCTACGCCGATAGACGACACCTTGGTGGTTCCCGGCTACGTGATCAGCATGGCCAGCATGCCGCTGCCGCAGTGGACGGTTGCGCGCATCAGCACCGAAAAAGGATTGATTGCGCCTCTGGCGGTTACCCAGCAACTGGCTTGGTGGCTGGCTGCAGCGGTCGTGGTGCTGATTGCACTGATGGGTGCTGGACTGGTGCTGTGGCAGTTGCAGTCGCTCGCTCGCCTGCGCGACCGGTCTATGCAGCTGGCCATGCAGCCACAGTTCGAAGACTCGCTAACGCCGCCGCCGGTGTTGACCGAAGAAACCGGTGTCCTGGGACAGGTCTTGGACATGTTTGAGCAGGAGCGCAATGGCTACGCGCTGCGCGACCAGGCGTTGATGGGCCGCTTGCAGGCTATTTTGGATCACGCGCCGGTCGGCATCGTGATCACGCGTGGCTCGCGGCTGCGCATGTTTAGCCGCCAGGCTGCGCAGATATTGGGCTATTCGACTGAGGAGCTGCTGGGGCGGTCGGTGCGCGATTTGTACAGCTCAGAGGCGGCCTACAGCGAGTGGAAAGCGCGCGCAGGCGCTGCCTTTGCTTCGCATGGAGCCTTTGACGGCGACGTCTGTTTTACCCGCAAGGATGGCAGTCCCGTGTGGGTGCGGGTACAGGGGCGCATCACCGAGCGGCCGGGTTCCGCGCCAGGTACGGTGTGGATTCTGGAAGAGCTGACTGCGGCGCACGAGGCGCTTCGTCAGGGGGGCACCGTCCGGGCGCACGACACGCTCACCGGCCTGATGGACCGGCGCGCATTTGATGAGCGTCTGCAAGGCGTACTGCAAGGACGCAAGGCATCCAGCGCTGCCAACGATGCGCTTTGCGGTGTGGTGATGTGCGTCGATTTGGACCATTTCACTTCGGTAAACGACACAGCCGGACACGCTGCGGGAGACGATGTGCTGACCCACGTGGCGCGTTTGCTGGAAGTGCAAATACGCCAAGCCGGGTGGATCGCCCGGCCCGGCGGAGACGAGTTTTTTGTGGTTTTGCCCAATTGCTCTGCCGCGCATGGCATGGCGGTGGCCGAGAAGATGCGTGCAGCCGTGCAGGCTTGGACGCCGCACTATGCCGAGCGCCACCTCACTCTGCGGGTGAGCATCGGTGTCGTCGCGCTGACTGCTTTCCACCCCGACGCAACCTCTGTGCTGCGCGCTGCCGATATGGCCTGTTACCGGGCCAAGCGTGAGGGACGCAACCGCGTGGTGCTGCACGTCGACCGGGTGCCGCCGTACCAGCCCCAGCAGGCGCAGCCGGCCTGAGCCGGCCTGTAAGGTAGTTCCGGCGATTGGTCAGAGCCTTTGCAGCGCGCGCAAAACGCGCTCTGCCGTCGCGGGGGCATCCAGTGCGACGGGGCTGAGCACCTGGGCGCTGCCGGGCGGGCGCGCCGCCGCAATCGCATTGCGCAGTGCCTCGTACACGCTGACCGCCAGCATGAACGGCGGTTCACCCACCGCCTTGCTGCCGCCCACGTTGTCCTCGGGGTTGGCTTCGGGCCACAAGTCGATTTTGAAATGCTCGGGAATATCACCCGTTGCGGGGATTTTGTAGGTGCTAGGGGCGTGGGTCGCGAGCGCGCCGTCGTCTTTCCAGACCAATTCTTCCGTCGTCAACCACCCCATGCCCTGCACAAAGCCGCCTTCGATTTGACCGATGTCGATGGCCGGGTTGATGCTGTGCCCCACGTCGTGCAGGATGTCCACTTTGAGCACGCGGCTCTCGCCTGTCAGTGTGTCAATAGCGACTTCGGTGCACGCAGCGCCATACGCAAAGTAGAAGAATGGCCGGCCGGTGAGGGTGGTTTTGTCGTAGTGAATTTTGGGTGTGCGGTAGAAGCCATCGCTCCACAGCTGGATGCGATTCGCGTAGGCCTCTTTCACCACCTCATCAAAGCTGCGCGTGCGGGTCGGCGAGATTATCTGCCCACCTGCGAAGCGGATCGCGCCTGCGCCGCAACCGTCTTGCCCACACACGAACGCCGCCAGGTTGTTGCGCACATTGCGAGCTGCGAATTGCGCTGCACGGCCGTTCAGGTCGGTGCCGCTCGACGCGGCCGTGGCGCTGGCGTTGGGCACTTTACTGGTGTCGCTGCCCATCACCAGCACGCGTTCCATGGGTACGCCCAGCTCGTCGGCCACGATTTGCGCCACCTTGGTGTGCAACCCCTGGCCCATTTCCGTGCCGCCATGGTTCACCTGCACGCTGCCATCGGTATACACATGGACCAGCGCGCCGGCTTGGTTAAACAGCGTGGCGGTGAAGCTGATACCGAACTTCACCGGAGTGATGGCAATGCCGCGCCGCAGCACCGTTTGCTGTGAATTCCATACCGAAATGGCGGCTACCCGATGCCGATATTGCGCTGACTGATCTAATTGTGGGAGCAACCTGTCGAGGATGTTGTCTTCCACCCGCATTTGGTAATGCGTGGTGTCGCGCTTGCCCGCGCCGCTCGCCAGAGATTCGTCGCTGTACAGGTTGGCCATGCGCACATCCAGCGCGTCCAGGCCCAAAGTGCGGGCAATGTCGCCCAAAATGCGCTCAATGGCAATCACACCCTGCGGGCCACCGAAGCCGCGAAAGGCGGTGTGGCTTTGGGTGTTGGTCTTGCAGCGGTACGACTGCACCAGCACGTTTTCCAGGAAGTAGGCGTTGTCACAGTGGAAGACAGCGCGATCCGCCACGGGCCCTGAGAGATCGGCCGAAAAGCCACAGTTGGCCAGCATGGTCAGCACCAGCGCGGTGATACGGCCGCGTGCATCAAAGCCCACTTCGTAGTCGTAGGCAAACGGGTGCCGTTTGCCGGTGACCATGAAGTCGTCATCGCGGTCCAGCCGCAGCTTCACAGGTGCGCCAAATTTGTGCGCCGCTACCGCCGCCCACACCGCGATGTGGCCGGCTTGCGTTTCCTTGCCGCCAAAGCCGCCGCCCATGCGCCGGCATTGAACCGTGACGGCGTGATTCGACAGGCCGAGCGCATGCGACACCCAGTGCTGCACTTCACCGGGATGCTGGGTGCTGGAGTGAATTAGCCACTGGTTTTGCTCAATGGGCATCGCGTAGGCGATCTGCCCTTCCAGATAGAAATGCTCTTGCCCGCCCACCTCGAAACTGCCGGACAAGCGATGTGCAGCACCTGCCAAGGCAGCTTGCGGCTCGCCGCGTTTCACGAAAACCGGTGGCAGCACGTAGCTCTGCTGAGCGTGTGCGTCGCGAACGTCCAGCACGGGCGGCAGCGGAGCGATGTCCGCCCGCACAGCCCGCGCCGCGCGCCGGGCCTGCATGACCGTTTCCGCCACGACCAAACCGATCACCTGACCCACGTGTTGCACGGTGTCGATGGCAAACACCGGCTCGTCGTGCGCAAACGCGGCCAGCAGCTTATCGCCGGGCACATCGTTCGACAACACCACGCCGCGTACGCCTGGCATGGCCAGGGCAGCGCATGCGTCCACACCTTGCAGTCGTCCGTGCGCCACAGGCGAGAGAATGGGCGCGGCAAACAGCGTGCCCTTGATTTCCGCAATGTCGTCTACGTAAGTTGCGCTGCCCATCGCCTGCGCGCGCGCGCTTTCGTGCTGGAGCGATTGGCCCATGGCGCGCGGTGGTGGCTCGGGCGCAGCATGCGGTGCGCGTGCAGCTTGTCCGCCGCTCGGCCCTGGCGGGTGATCGGCGTGGGCGTCTGCACGCTGCGCCAGCGGGTCGGCACCAGCGTCTCGGCTGGGGGAAAGATCGCTGGTGTCTTTGGCGTTCACGTGAGGCCCTCCAAAGCCAGTTCTGCCAACGCGTCCAGGCTTGCCGCAGCGCCGCCTTGCGTTTCCAGCCAAAAGCGTTGGGGCAAAGCCGCCAACAGAGCGCTGCGGTAGCCGCTGCTGGCGCGCATGTCGGAGATAGGCTGGAATTCGGCTTGCAGCGCTTGGCCCAGTGCCAGCGCGGTGGCTTCGCTCCACGGCTGTCCCATCACCGACTGCTCCGCGCCATGCGCCCGAGCAGGCGTGGCTGCCGCTCCTCCCGCACCGATGGACGCGGCTGTGACTATGCCGCCATCCAGCGTGAGGTTCAGCACCAGGCAGACGGCAGAAATATCGTCATCGAAACGCTTGGAGACTTTGTACGCACGCATTCGCTCGCCAGCGGCAGGCAAGGGTACATGCAGGCGCAGCACCAGTTCATCGGGCGCCATCACGTTTTGGCGGTAGCCCGTGTACAAATCCTCTAATGGCAGCTGCCGCGTGTCGCGCACGCTGCCCAATTCGACTTGCGCGCGCAAAGCAATCAGCAGCGGCATGGAATCCCCTATGGGCGAACCATTGGCCACGTTGCCGCCCAGCGTGCCGGAATTGCGCACCGGCAGCCCGGCAAAGCGCGCGGCAAAACGGTCCAGTTGCGGCCAGTGCTGTTGTAGAGCGTCGTAGGCATCGGCCAGCGACACGGCAGCGCCTATCACCAAGTGCGTGGCGCTGTGCTCCACTCGGCGCAGTTCGGCTGCACGGGTTATGTCCAATACCTGCGCAAACTGGCGGTGCTGCTTGGTGATCCACAAGCCCACGTCGGTACAACCCGCCACCACTTGGGCTTGCGGGTGCGCAGCGCGCGCAGCCAACAGTTCCTGCTCAGTGGCTGGAGAAATATAGGTCCAGTCGGCTTCTAGCGCTTTGCCATCAAGCGCTAGAAGCTTCATTTTTTGTAGCAATTGCGTTTCGTCTACCGATTGGGCAGGAAGCGCACCCATCGCCAGGGCCGCATCAAAAATTGGCCGGTAGCCGGTGCAGCGGCACAGGTTGCCCGACAGGTCGTACACCGCATCTGCGCGGGTAATAGACTCGCCCTGGCCAATGCGGTTCTGGTACATGGCGAACAGGCTCATGACAAAGCCGGGTGTGCAGAAGCCGCACTGCGATCCGTGGCACTGCACCATGGCTTCTTGGGCGGGATGCAGCCGACCGGCTGCGCGAACGAGGGGTTTTGTTTTGCCGGAAACGGTAGCGTGATTCTTTCCGTCCGGCCCACCGGAGTCGTCATGGACCGACAGGCCAAATCCACCACCAGCGGTCCCTGCGCTTAGCGCGCTGCCCGCACTGGGCGGTTCGCCGGTGCTTTCAGTGGCAGGCGCAATCAGCGGGTCCTGGGCAATGTCTTCCGCTGTCCAGATCGCCATGCCATTAATCGAATGCGCCAGCCGAATGCACGCGTTGATGGCGCGGTACCGGATGCGCTCGGTTCCATCTTTCGCTTCTATTTCGCCCAGCACCACGGTGCACGCGCCGCAGTCGCCTTCGCCGCAGCCTTCCTTGGTGGCAGTGGCACCCAGGTCTTCGCGCAGCAGGTCGAGCAGCGTGCGGTCGGGTGGTACATTGACCAGCGAAACAGGCTGGCCGCGTCGAATGAAGTGCAAGGGGCGCATGGTGGAACTAGGGTACACCGCAGAGCGCAAAAATACGCAGGGACTGGTGGGCAGCACGCGGCAGTTGTGCGTTATTCGTGCGTCAGTTGTGCGTTACCAGTACGTCATCTGCGCGATTAGGCCGCCATTGCACCAAGCCTCGATGTCGGTTGATTGCGATCCCAAAATACTATCAATTCAATAGCTGTATGCCCAATAGCCATAAGCGCTGGAGCCTGATTTGATGCAAAAAAACCAATCCACTGAGTGGTCCCGCTCCGCATGACAGCCGTGTCCGATGCGGCTGCGTCCCCTGCGCCCCCGGCGCGCCTGCAGCTGACCGGCATTACCAAGCGCTATCCAGCTGTTGTTGCGAATAGCGGCGTTTCGCTCACTTTGCAACCGGGCGAGATTCACGCCGTGCTGGGTGAGAACGGCGCTGGCAAGTCCACGCTCATGAAGATCATTTATGGCGCGGTGCGGCCCGACGACGGCAGCTTGGCTTTTGATGGGCGCAAGGTACAAGTACGCAACCCGCAAGAGGCGCGCAAGCTGGGCATTGCCATGGTGTTCCAGCACTTCAGCCTGTTTGACACCCTGACCGTGGCAGAGAACGTATGGCTGGGGCTGGACAAAACCCTCACGCGGGCCGAAGTGGCGCGGCGTATCACCGCAAAGGCGGCCTATTACGGCCTGGACCTCGATCCGCAGCGCCCCGTACACACCCTTTCCGTGGGCGAAATGCAGCGCGTCGAGATCATCCGCGCGCTGCTGACCGAGCCCAAGCTTTTGATTCTGGATGAGCCCACCTCGGTGCTCACGCCGCAGGCGGTTGAGCGGCTTTTCGTGGTGCTGCGCAAGCTGGCGGCCGAGGGCTGCAGCATTCTTTACATCAGCCACAAACTGCACGAAATTCGCGCGTTGTGCTCCGCCTGCACCGTAATGCGCGGCGGCAAAGTCACGGGCGTGTGCGACCCGCGCGAGGAGTCCAACGCATCGCTTTCGCGCCTGATGATTGGTGCCGAACCGCCGGCACTGGAGCACCGCGCCGCCTCGCTGGGCGCAGTCGTGCTGCAGGTCGATCAACTGAGCCTTGCCAGCGACGATCCGTTTGGAACTGATTTGACCGGTGTCGATTTGCAGGTACAGGCGGGCGAGGTGGTCGGCATTGCAGGCGTTTCGGGCAACGGCCAGCGCGAGCTGCTGTACGCCCTGTCGGGCGAAGACACGCGCGCGGCACCCGACATGGTGCAAGTGGCGGGCCAGAGCGTCGGGCGACTAGGCCCGCGACAGCGCCGCGCGCTTGGCCTGCATTTTGTGCCGGAAGAGCGCTTGGGCCGTGGCGCGGTGCCCGGAGTCGGCCTTGCGCACAATTTGCTGCTGACGCGCAGCGACGCGGTGCGGGCGCTTGGTTGGATTGATCTGCGCGCGCTGCGTCAGCAGGCGCAGGAGATCATCACGCGCTTTGGCGTCAAGGCGGGTGGGCCGAATGCGTTGGCGCAATCACTCTCGGGCGGTAATCTGCAAAAATTTATTGTCGGGCGCGAAATATCGGCTGACCCCCGGCTGCTCATCGTCTCGCAACCCACCTGGGGCGTGGATGTCGGCGCAGCGCAGCAAATCCGCAGTGAAATATTGGCGCTGCGGGACGCCGGCTGTGCGGTGCTGGTGCTCAGTGAGGAGCTGGAAGAGTTGTTCGATATTTCCGACCGACTCTACGTGATGGCCAAGGGGCGGTTGTCCCGCTCCATCGATCGCGTGGACGCTACGGCCCCTTTGATTGGCGAATGGATGAGCGGTTTATGGCCGGGCCACGATGCCAACGAGCATTTACCGCAGGAAGCCCGCCATGTTCAAGCTTGAAGCGCGTCCACAGCCGTCACGCGGCTGGTCCTACGGATCGCCGCTGCTGGCGCTGGCGATCACGGTGTTGATCGGCGCGGCGCTGTTTGCGGCGATGGGCAAGGATCCGCTGCGCGGGCTTGAGATTTTTTTCTGGGAACCGCTGCGCTCGCGCTACGCTTTGGGCGAACTGATGGTCAAGGCCACCCCGCTGCTGCTGATTGCGCTGGGGCTGGCGGTGTGCTTTCGCTCCAACGTCTGGAACATTGGGGCGGAAGGGCAGTTCGTCATGGGTGCCATCGCAGCGGGCGGGGTGGCGTTGCTGGCCGACAAGTCCAGCAGCCAGTGGATAGTGGTGCCTGTACTACTGGCGGGAACGCTGGGCGGTATGGCATGGGGCGGCGTGACGGCGCTGCTGCGCGATAAGTTCAATGCCAGTGAAATTCTGGTTAGCCTGATGTTGGTGTACGTGGCCACGCTGGTGCTCAGCTACCTGGTGTTTGGCCCGTGGAAAGACCCGCAGGGCTATAACTTTCCGCAGACCCGCATGTTTGAGAAAGTCACGCAAATCCCTAAATTGATGGCGGGCTCGCGCGCCAACATTGGGTTGATTTTGGCGCTGGTGGGCGCTGCCGTGCTCTGGCTGTTTTTGTTTCGCTCGCGCGCCGGGTTTGCGCAGCAGGTCTCAGGCTTGGCACCGGCGGCGGCGCGCTATGCAGGGTTTTCGTCGCGCCGCGCGCTGTGGACGGCGCTGTTGGTCTCAGGCGGTGCGGCGGGTTTGGCGGGCGGCTTGGAAGTCGCCGGTCCCATTGGTCAGCTCACACCGTACGTGCCAGCGGGCTACGGTTTTGCCGCCATCATCGTCGCCTTCGTCGGGCGGCTGCACCCCGTCGGCATGGTGCTGTCGGCGATTTTGATGAGCATGTTTTATATCGGCGGCGAACTGGCGCAATCGCGCCTGGGTTTGCCCAAGTCGCTCACTTTTGTGTTCCAGGGCTTGCTGTTGTTTTGCTTGCTGGGCTGTGACACGCTGGTGACCTACCGAGTGCGGCGGGTGCGCCGAGTTCCCGCTGGTGATTCTTTGGTCCCTTCCCCTGGCTCAGGCGTTTGATATGGAAACTTACGCACTGCTCATCGCTGCTACCTTGAGTGCCGGCACCGTGCTGGCGCTGGCGGCATTGGGACTGCTCATCAACGAAAAAGCCGGCATCGTCAACCTGGGTGCTGAAGGCATGATGCTGTGCTCGGCCATCGCAGGTTTCGCCGCGGTGGTGCACACCGGCAACCCGTGGATCGGGTTTGCCGCCGGTATGGCTGCCGGCGCGTTGCTGGCGGCCATCTTTGGCTGGCTGGTGATTTGGCTGGGTACCAATCAATACGCCACGGGCTTGGCGCTGAGTTTGTTTGGCACGGGTTTTTCTGCGTTTGTCGGCATTGGTTATGTGCAAGCCCGTATGCCCGAACTGCCCAAGTTCATGCTGCCGTGGCTTCGCGACCTGCCGCTGATTGGCCCTGCGCTGTTTCGCCAGCATTCACTGGTGTACGTCACCATGGCATTTGCCGCCGCGCTGGTGTGGTTCCTGTACCGAACGCGCGCCGGGCTGATTTTGCGTTCGGTGGGCGAATCACCTGATTCCGCGCATGCGCTGGGATACCCAGTGCGGCGCATTCGCCTGTATGCCGTGATGGCGGGCGGCGCGCTGTGCGGGCTGGCCGGCGCTTTTATCTCCACGGTGTACACGCCTTTGTGGGTGGAGGGCATGGTGTCTGGCCGCGGCTGGATTGCGCTGGCGCTCACCACATTTGCCACCTGGCGGCCGGGCCGCGTGCTGCTGGGCGCTTACCTGTTTGGCGGCGTTACCATGCTGCAGTTTCACTTGCAGGCTTCGGGCGTGCAGGTGCCAAGTCAGTGGCTCAGCATGCTGCCTTATCTGGCGACCATCGTGGTGCTGGCGCTGATCTCGCGCAACCCGGCGTGGATACGGGTGAATATGCCAGCATCTTTGGGAAAACCCTTCCATCCTGGCGGCTGAAGCCGTCTGCCGGCCGTCTGTTACACCTCCATAATCTGTGGCTGCGCCCGCTTTTTAATTCTCTCTGGGAACCTGACATGACCAATTTGCACAAACGCACCCTTATCAAAATGGCCGCATTGTCTGCCGTGGCCGCCGCGGCGCTGGTCGGTTGTGGCAAAAAAGACGAGCCTGTGGCCGCTGTACCAGCGCCCACACCGGTGCAGGATGCGCCTGCTGCAAGCACTGAACCGCTCAAGATTGCGTTTGCTTATGTTGGCCCGGTGGGCGACGGGGGCTGGTCGTTTGCGCACGACAACGCGCGCAAGGCGGTTCAGAAAGAATTTGGCGACAAGATCGAGACCAGTTTTGTCGAAAGCGTGCCCGAATCAGCCGACGCCGAGCGCGTGTTGCGCGATATGGCTGGCCAAGGCAATAAGTTGATTTTTGGTACGACGTTTGGTTATATGGAGTCGATGGTCAAGGTCGCGGCCGACAACCCCGATGTCAAGTTCGAGCACGCCACGGGCTACAAAACCGCCGACAACCTGCGCACCTACGACAGCCGAACTTACGAGGGCGCATACTTGGCCGGCATCATTGCAGGCGCCATGACCAAAACCAACACCCTGGGGGTGGTCGGCTCGGTGCCTATCCCCGAGGTGCTGCGCAACATCAACAGCTTCACGCTGGGCGCGCAAAGCGTGAACCCCAAGATTCAAACCAAGGTGGTGTGGGTGAACGAATGGTTCAGCCCGCCCAAGGAAACCGAAGCCGCCACCTCGCTCATCAACGGCGGGGCCGACGTGTTGTTCCAGAACACCGACTCGCCAGCAGTGCTCAAGACCGCACAAGAAAAGGGCAAGCGCGCATTCGGCTGGGATTCGGACATGACCGCCTACGGCCCCAAAGCCCATCTGGGCTCGGCCATCATCAACTGGGTGCCTTATTACACCAAGGCTGTGAACGATGTGCTGAACGGCACTTGGACCACTGGCGGAGCGTGGTGGGGCGTGAAAGAAGGCGCCATTGACCTTGTCTCCATCGCCGACGACGTACCCGCAGATATCAAGGCCAAGGTAGACGAAGTCAAAGCCGGCCTGAAGGACGGCAGCTTCCATATCTGGAAGGGTCCATTGATGGACAACAACGGCAAAGAAGTGATTGCGGCCGATGCCGTGGCGGACGATAAATTCCTGGGTGGCGTTAACTTCTACGTTAAGGGCGTGGAAGGCAGCGTGCCGGGCGGCGACAAAAAGTAATTGTCTCTTCACATAAAACGAGCGCTTCGTCGACTTTGCAGGCCGTACGCCGATATGGCCTGCACAACGCCTTAGCATTCACGTTTGATTCGTAGCTAGAGCATGCAGCGGTCAGCTGCTGCGCAGGGCCGCCTCCAAGCGGCCTTTTTTTATTGCAAAGGACAACGTGCTGTTCACTCATCCCTTCATTGATGCCTCGCGCCTGCCGGCGCTGCTGCGCGCCATGCCCAAGGCCGAACTGCACATGCACATCGAGGGCTCGCTAGAGCCCGAGCTGATCTTTGCGCTGGCCGAGCGCAATGGCGTGGCGCTGCCTTATACCAACGTGGAAGCGCTGCGCAGCGCTTATGCCTTTACCGATCTGCAGAGCTTTTTGGACATTTATTACGCCGGTGCTAGCGTGCTGCTGCACGAGCAGGATTTCTACGACATGGCCCGCGCTTACTTAAGCCGCGCGGCGGCGGACAACGTGGTGCACACCGAAATGTTTTTTGACCCCCAGACCCACACCGCGCGCGGCGTGGCGATGGAGGTGGTCATCAACGGCCTGCACCGCGCCTGCGTGGACGCGCGGCGCGAGAGCGGTATCAGCGCCGAGCTGATTTTGTGTTTCTTGCGCCACCTGAGCGAGGACGATGCCATGGCCACGCTCGAACAAGCGCTGCCGCTGCGGCACAAATTTATCGGCGTAGGGCTCGATTCCAGTGAGTTGGGCCACCCGCCAGAAAAATTTGCGCGCGTGTTTGCGCAGTGCGAAAAGCTCGGCTTGCACCGGGTTGCGCATGCGGGCGAAGAAGGCCCGCCAGCCTATATTTGGAGCGCGCTGGATGACCTGCATGTCGAGCGGATTGACCATGGCGTGCAGGCACTGAAAGACCCTGCGCTGGTGCAGCGCCTGGCCCAAGAGCGCATTGCGCTCACGGTGTGCCCGTTGTCTAACCTGAAGCTTTGCGTGTTCCCTGACTTGATGCAGCACAACCTGCTCCAGCTGCTCGATGCCGGGCTGTGCGCCACCGTCAACTCGGACGATCCGGCGTACTTTGGCGGTTACATCAACGACAACTTTGTGCAGGTTTTTGCTGCCACCGGCATGACCTATGAACACGCTTGGCGACTGGCAAATAACAGCTTTGAAGCGAGCTTTGCCCCAGAGGTCGACAAGCGCGCCTGGACGGCGCAGTTGCAAAACGTGTTTGAGCAGTTCGCGGCGGCTGCGTAATGTGAGGGGAAGGGGAAGGCGCGTCGGACGCCCAGGCTCAGTGAAAGCCCGTTGCGCGTTGCGCGTTGCGTAGAATCCGCAATCGCCATTGAAAGACCGCTGCCCCGGCGGTCTTTTTGTTCTTTTATGGGGACATGTAGAGGAACACCATGTTCAAAAACCTCGCCACCGCGCTGCGCGCGGTATCTCTTGTCGCGCTCGTTTTTGCGAGCACCACAGCCCCATCTCATGCCCAAACGAATGCGCTAAAGGCGCGTTCGAGCTCAGCACCGCTGCGCGCCGCATTTGTGTATGTGACGCCGGTGCAGGAGACGGGTTGGACGCACCAACACGATAGGGGTCGCAAAGCCGCGCTGGAGGCGTTGGGCGCGGATGCCCTCAAAACCACCGTGGTTGAAAGCGTGCCCGAAGGCGCCGACGCCGAGCGCGTGATTCGTGACCTGGCGCAAACAGGCCACGACATTATTTTCACCACCAGTTTTGGCTATATGGAGCCCACGCTCAAAGTGGCGCAAGACTTTCCGGGCGTTAAATTTGAGTCCATCACCGGCTACAAGACCGCCTCCAACGTGGCGGTAGCAAACGCCCGCTACTATGAAGGCCGCTACTTGGCCGGCATTGCGGCAGGCCGCCTCAGCAACAGTGGTGTCGCTGGATACGTGGCGGGCTTTCCGATTCCCGAAGTGCTGCAGGGCATCAATGCCTTCACGCTGGGCATGCGATCGGTGAGCCCGAAGGCGCAGGTCAAAGTGGTATGGCTCGACGCCTGGTTCGACCCCCCGCGGGAACGCGAGGCCGCAATGTCGCTGATGGATGCTGGCGCGGACGTACTGGCTTTTCATACCGGTAGTAATGCCGTAATGGTGGCGGCCCAGGAGCGCGGAAAACTGGCCGTGGCGTACCACTCTGACATGCGGAAAGTAGCACCGGATGCGCAACTGTTGGCCGTCAAACACGAGTGGGGGGCTTATTACACCGAGCGCGTGCGTGAGTTGCAGGCGGGTACTTGGAGGAGCGCTACCACGTGGGGCGGCGTGCGCGAGGGGATGATCAAGGTGGGCGACTTTGGTGCCCGCACCCCCGTCGCCGTGCAGCGCGAAGTGCTGGCGCGGCAGAAGGACATAGTGGGCGGCAAACTGCAACCTTTTCGTGCAGTGAGCAGCGACGTACGCGACACCACCGGCCGCGTGGTGATTGCGCAAGGCACGGCACTTACTGACGCGCAGATTTTGGGGATGGATTGGCTGGTGGAGGGCGTGCAGGGCGTGATTCCGCGGTGATGTACCTCTTTTGATAGCTGGACGCCCTTGTACCGTAAGCGCCAGGACTCAATCAGGCCAATAATTTAGTGGGCCGCCGAGTCTCGCGCGGATCCCTGGTCTGGACTGCTGACTGTTGACTGTTGACTGTTGACTGTTGACTGTTGACTGTTGACCGTTGACCGTTGACCGTTGACCGTTGATCGTGGACCGTATGTGCGCGCATACGTGGTTTCGTCAATGGTCAGCCTTGCCATAAGCTTCGCCCATGGACCTCTACCGCTCAGCTCTCCTGCGTTTTGCCGAAGATGGCCGCCCCCTCTATGACGAAGATGGCCTGCTCGCTATCGAGCGCAGTGCCGATGGCCGCGCCCGCGTGCACGCGGCGGGGGACTGGCATTCCCTCAGCCCGCAATTTGCCGGCCAGCCAGTGACGCACTGGCCTGGCCGCATCATCGCGCCGGGCTTTGTGGACATGCATATCCACTTTCCTCAGACCGACATGATTGGCTCGCCGGCCGATGGCCTGCTGCCGTGGCTCGAGAAATACACCTTCCCAGAAGAAAGCCGTTTCCACGCCGACGCCCACGCAGCCCAAGTGGCGACCTTCTTTGTTGACGAATTGCTGCGAAACGGCGTGACCACCGCGCTGGCATTTGCCAGTTCGCACCCGCAGTCGGTCGATGCGCTGATGCACGAATCGCAAGCACGCAGCCTGCGCATCATTGCAGGCAAAGTGCTGCAAGACCGCCATTCGCCCGATGGCGTGCGCGATGCGACCGAGCAAAGCCTGATTGATTCCGAGGCGCTGATTGCGCGCTGGCATGGGGTCGACCGGCTGGGCTACGCCATCACGCCGCGCTTTGCGCCCACCAGCACGCCCGAGCAGCTGCGCGGCGCGGGCGAGTTGGCTGCGCGCCACCCCAGTGTGTGGATCCAGTCGCATGTGGCGGAGAACCTGGACGAAGTGCGCTGGGTGCAGGAACTGTTTCCCCAGGCACGCAGCTACTTGGCGGTGTACGACGAATTCGGCCTGATGCGCGAGCGTGCGGTGTATGCGCATTGCATTCACCTGGACGAAGCCGACCGTGCGCTGATGCGCCAGCGCCATACCGCTGCTGCGGTCAGCCCCACCAGCAATCTGTTCCTGGGCAGCGGCTTCTTTGATTTCGTCAAGGCCGATGCCGCCGGTTTTGCCTACGGCCTGGCCAGTGACGTCGGCGGCGGCACCAGCTTCTCGCCGTTTCGCACCATGTTGGCGGCCTACACCGTGGGGCGCGAAGGGCAAACCAAGCAGGGCGTGTCGCTCACGCCCGCTCAGCTGTGGTGGCGCCATACGGCCGGCGCTGCGCAGGCGCTGGGTTTGCAGGGAGTCATCGGCAACCTGCAGCCCGGCTGCGAGGGCGACTTTGTCGTGCTGAACCCGCAGGCCACACCACTGCTGGCGCGGCGCACCGCGCAGGCCCGCAATCTGGACGAATTGCTGTTCGCCATGATCGTTCTGGGCGACGAAAGACTGATTGAAAACACAGTTATTTCTGAAGCAAAATAGGCCTCCCGCGCTTATTGCTTAAGCGTGAGCAGCTATCGAAACCATAGTATCCGCCAAGGACCTGAGTATGAGCATCAAAAGCGACAAGTGGATTCGCCGCATGGCGGAGCAGACCGGCATGATCGAGCCGTTCGAGCCAGGGCAGGTACGCGAGGCCGATGGCAAAAAGATCATCAGCTACGGCACCAGCAGCTATGGTTACGACATTCGCTGTGCGCCTGAATTCAAGGTGTTCACCAACATCCACAGCACCGTGGTGGACCCGAAAAATTTCGACGAGAAAAGCTTTGTCGACTTTCACGGCGACAGCTGCATCATTCCGCCCAACAGCTTCGCGCTGGCCCGCACGTTGGAATACTTTCGTATCCCGCGCAACGTGTTGACCATTTGCCTAGGCAAAAGCACCTACGCGCGCTGCGGCATCATCGTCAACGTGACACCGTTTGAGCCCGAGTGGGAGGGCTATGTGACATTGGAATTTTCCAACACCACGCCGTTGCCGGCCCGCATTTACGCTGGCGAGGGCTGCGCACAAGTTTTGTTCTTCGAGAGCGATCCGGACGACGTTTGTGAAGTGAGCTACAAAGACCGCGGCGGTAAATACCAGGGCCAGGTAGGGGTCACACTGCCCAGGGCCTAAGGAGCTTTTGGCTGCCAGCGCCGTGCCAAATTTGCGTGGCGCATCCGGTCCCTGTCAGGTGCTCCGGCTCGACGCGCAGTCGGGATGCCTCATCAGCAAGCCAGTAAGCAAGCCGGCCTGCCCGCTTACCCGCATCTCCGCGACAGACTCATTCTTCAACGCACACGCGGTTGCGGCCTGCTTGTTTGGCGGCTTCAAGAGCTGCGTCGCCGTGCGCCACAACCGCTTTGCGCGCCTTGCGCCTCTCAAGCCGCCCGCGCACGGTCGATACGCCGGCGCGCTGACGATGGTGCTGCCGGCGGCCGATTGGGTTTGCGAGCGACAGCACTCACCACCGTTTGCGCCAGCACATGTAGAGGTTGCTGCAGCTGCGCCGCCAGCCACTGCAGTACCGCGTCGCCCACGGCGTACCTGTGCTGATCGTCCACGCGTTTGAAACGGTCGATGTTGAAAGTCACCGCGCGGAGCAGTCGCACGCTGCGTTTTGCCAGTGCTGTCAAAAGATCAAACTGGGCGTCGAGACCGCGGCGTTTGAACAAGCCGGTTAGTCAGGCCAGTCAATCTCGCTGGTCAGTCAGGCCGATGAGTGCACTGGCCCGCGCCAACGAATCGAGCTAGGCGTTGGCCTTCTCCGGCTGGCGCGAGCGCTCGTAAACCTGCGCCTGCATTTCATCGCAGCGGCCCTGCAACGTGGGCGCCATCTCCGTCAGTGCTGGAGCGCTTGCGGACTTCGCGGCTACTTGGCAGGAGCGGCATTGCTGCAGCCGCTCCGTGGGCTTGTACATAGGGTGCAGCGGCTGCTAGCGCGTGATGATCGGCGCTCAAGCGCTTGCCAAACGCCGGGCGGGCACTGCGGATGGAGCATTTCGCCGTCGCCGCTGGCGGCGACGGCACCGAGACCTCTACTGCGAGCAATAGCGAAGCCGGATTCACCGTTGGCGGGGATTTGTATTGCAAAAATGTTGAATCTGAACGCACCGCGTGTGCGTATTGCTTTAAGGCATTCAAACGCTTCGTCCCCCACAATCCATGCATGTCCAGTCCATCCTCCGACGCCGATCTGATAGCGCTAATCGACCGTATTGCACAGCGCGACGAATCCGCCCTGCGAGCGCTCTACGACCTTACATCGGCGCGCCTGTTTGGTCTGGCCATGCGGGTGCTACGCCGACGCGACGCTGCCGAGGACGTGCTGCAAGAAAGCTTTTTGACCGTTTGGCGCTCTGCGCCCGATTACAGAACATCGCTCAGTCCGCCGTTGGCTTGGCTGGGGTTGATCGTGCGCAGCCGCTCGCTAGATGCCCTGCGAAAACACGCCAGTTCAAGAGCCGATCGCACGCAGGAGCTCGACGAATCGCTAGGGCAGGCACTGGAGGGCGATTTTCCCAATCCCATGGATGCGGCCGATGCCAGCGAGCAGGCGCTGGCTTTGCACCAGTGCCTTTCACAACTCGATCAGCGGCAACGCGAAGTGGTCAGTTTGGCTTACCTGCGGGACTTGAGTCATGGCGAATTGGCACGCCAGTTGTCTCTGCCGCTGGGTACCGTAAAAACCTGGATTCGGCGTGGCCTTGCACAAATGCGCGGCTGCATGTCGCGTTACGCCTGAGATCGCCGCCGTGAAACTGCTGCAACACCCTGAACTACTTCAAAAACTAGCAGCCAGCTACGCCTTGGGCACCTTGCGGGGTGGCGCGCGCCGCCGGTTTGAGACCCTGGCGCGCGAGCACCCCAGCATTCGCGCTGCTGCACTTTTGTGGCAAACGCATTGGGCTGGCCTGACGGAGTTACAGGCGCCCACAACCCCCGCGCCGGCGGTCTGGACGCGTATCGACAACCTCTTGCAAGGCGAACGCAGTGCGCTGCGCCAGCGCTCCCGGCAGGCACTGACGCTACCGTGGTGGCAACGCCTTGGCCTGTGGCAGGGGGCCGCAGGGTTAGGCGCTTTTGCAACGTTGGCAGCTGTGGTGGTGGCGGTGCAGTTCACGGGAAATTTACGCAGCGCTTCTGAGCAGCAGGTTGCGAGCTTGCAGGCGCAACTCAGTGCGCAGGCCGGCCCTCAAACGCGCTATATCGCAGTGCTGCGCGACCAAAAATCTTCAGCAGCGCTGCTGGTGACTTACAACAACAACAGCAGCGTGCTGGAATTGCAGCGGCTGGGCGACTACGCGGTGCCGACGGATCGCTCCTTGCAGCTGTGGGCCCTACCGGCGACAGGCAAGCCCAGATCGCTCGGTGTGCTTGCTGGTCAGGCCAGCGAGGCCATTGCGGCTTCGGCGGAATCGGTACAGGGCATACCGACGCTGGCCATCAGCCTGGAGCCCAAGGGCGGCGTGCCGTCTGAAGGAGGACCTACGGGCCCGGTGATCTTTACGGGTGAGTGGATTCAAAAAACGGCGTGAGTCTGACTTCGCTTTCTCCATTAGTTAAACAGGTCACTCCATGAATTTCAAACCGCTGTGCGTGATGGCCGCCTTAGTCTGGACGCCTCTTATGTGCCATGCCGAAACCGGCAAACTGCTGCTCACTGGCGGCGTAAGCACCATTACCGGTTCTGCTGGCGGCGGTATCACTCCTTGGGCGGTGATTGGCAGCAATGCCACCCAGGGGCAGTGGGGCGTCAGTGCTTTCACCAGCCGGGCGGAGACGCAAGACTATGCGCTGACCAGCTATGGCGCGGCCCTGGCTTGGGATGAACGTGTGGAGTTATCGCTGGCGCGGCAGGATTTCGACGCCGGCGCGGCTGTGGCGCTCAACGCAATCGCCCCTTTCGGTGTTCAACCGGGGCAGCACATTCGCATGGATATTCTTGGGGCAAAGGTACGTGTTTTTGGCGACGCGGTGCTGGATGCAGATACTTGGATGCCGCAGATTTCGGTGGGCTTGGAGCACAAGCGGGTGCAACCGGGTTCGCTGCAGTCGGTGTTTGATTTTTTGGGGGCGGACACGCAGTCGACTGATCTTTATGTCAGTGCAACCAAGCTGATTCTGGACAAGGACGTGCTTTTAAATGCCACGCTGCGCTCAACACGGGCCAATCAAAACGGCCTGCTGGGTTTCGGCTCTGGCGCGTCGGGGCGTGACAGTCGCAGCCTGCAGCCTGAGTTTTCTGTGGCCTGGCTGCTGCGCAGGGATCTGGCCGTGGGCGCAGAGGTGCGCTTCATGCCCGACAACCTGCAAGCCACGGGCCGCGCAGCGGGTCTTGGGGCGGCTCTCCGCGAAGACACGTGGAAAGACATTTTTGTTGCGTGGGCACCCAACAAAAACCTTTCGCTCACGTTGGCTTATGTGGACCTTGGACGCATTGTTCCCGGCATTACCAACGGACGCCGCCAGCACGGTGCTTATCTCTCGGCCCAGGTGGGCTTCTGACTTTGCGAAAGCCCGCCATGAAACGACTTCAAATTGTTGGCACTGCCTTACTGATAGCCAGCAGCCTGGCCAGCGCGCAGCCTGCACCCCAGGCGACGCCTGCGCCCGCCTCCTCTGAGGCGGTAGCCCCGCCGGGGCTGTACAAAGCGCTCGGGGAAAAAGCCAATATTGATCTTTTCGTCGATGATTTTGTCGAGCGCATGTACCGGGATACGCGCATCGCCCACTTTTTCAAGGACAGCAACAAACAGGTGCTCAAGGAGAGTCTGGCCGAGCAATTTTGTGCGCTCACGGGAGGACCCTGTGTTTATCAAGGCGCTGATATGGCCGATGTGCATGCCGACATGAAGGTTGACAAAGGCGCTTTCAACGCGCTCGTCGAAGATTTGCAGCTCGCCATGGACGCCTACGGCGTCGCCTTTTCTCAGCAAAACCGCTTGCTGGCGCTCTTGGCGCCTATGCATCGCGACATCATTACGGTACGTTAATATGTTTCCGAAAAAAATTCGCTGGCTGACCGCCTTGGCCCTGGGCACCCTGGCCTCTGTTGCCGCGGCCGGTAATGTGCAGATACAAGTGCTCGACAAACAGGGTCGCGCGGTACCCGAGGCGGTGGTGGTTTTGTACCCTGCGCAAGCGGAGACGGCGGCTTTGACGCCCCAGAGCGCGGTGATTGAGCAAAAGCGTATGCGTTTTCTGCCGCTGGTCACCGTGGTCACGCCCGGCAGCAAGGTTCGCTTTACCAACCTGGATCGATGGGACCATCACATCCGAGGTGTCTCTGGAGCCAACCCACTCTCCGCCACGCCGCCCGCCACCGACTTTGAGCTGCGGCTGGATGGCACTAGCGGTGGCAAGCCCGGCGGTGTGGAGGACGTGACTTTGGCGCAGGCCGGTGCGGTGCTCCTAAGCTGCCACTTGCACAGTTCCATGCGCGGACATGTTTTTGTAACTGATTCGGCGTACACCTTAAAAACGGATGAAAACGGTATTGCCCGTTTCGACCAAGTACCGGAGGGCGCTGCCAAACTTCGCGTCTGGCATGCGGAGCAGCTTCTGGAGCTCCCGCAGCGTCCGGTAACAGTCGCCAGTGCGCCGCTCATCGAGACCGTCACACTCACCGTGGTGCCGCGCCAGCGCCGCTAGTTGCAGCAGTTTTGCGCACAATGCAGGGGTGTGCACCCCTGTTGAATCTCCGCCTGAAGATCTCTCGCCACTGGCTGTACCGGCTACAGTCGCCCAGTCACCGCTAAGACGCATAGCGCATCTGGACATGGATGCCTTTTTTGCCAGCGTCGAGCTGCTGCGCTATCCACAGCTGCGTGGCCTGCCGGTTGTTATCGGGGGCCGCTCCGGCGCGCAAGACGCCGCCCTGGTGTTAGCCGCGGCCAATGGCACGCAAGACCAACTGCCGCTGGATGCCTTCGCCAGATTGGCCAACTACGTGGGGCGCGGAGTAATTACCACCGCGACCTACGCGGCGCGCCCTTTTGGCGTGGGCTCTGCCATGGGCTTGATGAAAGCAGCGCGCCTGTGCCCGCAGGCTATTTTGTTACCCGCCAACTTCGATGAGTACCGCCGCTACTCGCGCTTATTCAAAAAGGTCATCACGGACATTGCTCCAGTGATGGAAGACCGGGGTATCGACGAGGTTTTCATAGATTTCACCCAAGTTCCGGGTGGCCAGCGCGGCGGCGGTAGGGCACTGGCGCAGTTGATTCAAAAGCATATTTTTCAAGCCACCGGATTGACCTGCTCCATTGGCGTTGCGCCCAACAAGCTGTTGGCCAAGATGGCCAGCGAATTAGAAAAACCAAACGGTGTCGCAATACTTCACGCCGAAGAGCTTCAAGTGCGCATTTGGCCGCTGGCCTGCCGCAAGATCAACGGTATCGGCCCCAAGGCCGGCGAGAAACTGGCGCGCCACGGCATTGAGACCATCGGCGACCTCGCGGCCAAGCCTCAGGAGTGGCTGGTGGCGCATTTCGGCAGATCGAGCGGTGCCTGGCTGCACGAAGTGGCGTGGGGACGTGATGAACGCCCGGTACAAAACCGGCGCGATCCGGTTAGCCTGAGCCGCGAGACCACCTTTGAGCGCGACTTGCACGCGGTGCGCGACCGAAGCGAGCTGGCGGCCATTTTTACGCGACTCTGCGAGCAGGTAGCGGCTGACCTCCAGCGCAAGGGCTACGTGGGGCGCGGCATCGGCATCAAGCTGCGGTACGCTGATTTTTCGACCGTTACGCGCGACCACTCCTTGCCCTCGCCCACGCAAGACGCGGCGGCCATTCGGCACGCTGCTGGCTTGTGCCTCAAGCGCGCCCCACTGGATCAGCGCTTGCGCCTGCTAGGGGTGCGTGTCAGCGCACTGGTGCCTGTGGCCGAAGCCGCTGAGCAGGTCGCAGTGATCCGACCTGCCGTGCGGCCCAGGCCTGGGCCGCGCTCTGATCCGTTCACCGCACCTCTTTTCTGACGTAGATCAAGCTAGGAGGGCGCGCACCGCGCGAGACTTCTGCTGGTCCTCCATCGTGAGGTTCGCCGTTTTAAAGAGGGCCTTGCTGGTGCGTCTCAATTTGCCGATTACGTCGCAAGAGTACGAATTTCCCGCAGACGACATGCTGGTGTCGACCACGGATACGCGGGGCCATATGACGCACTGCAATCCTGCCTTTGTGCTCGCCAGCGGGTATGACCGTGATGAGCTGCTCGGGCAGCCTCACAACATGATTCGGCACCCCGACATGCCCGCGCAAGCCTTCAAAGACTTGTGGGCAACGATTGGCCACGGACACGCGTGGACGGGGATCATCAAAAACCGCCGCAAGGACGGCGGTTTTTACTGGGTACGCGCCAACGTCACCCCCATCATTGAAGATGGCAAGCCGCGTAGCTACATGTCGGTTCGCGTCAGGCCTGATCGCGCAGAAGTAAAGGTGGCTGAAGCGCTGTATGCCCAGCTGCACCGAGACGCCACAACGGGACGTCGTAGCCTTGATATGGTTGGCGGACGGGTGCGCCAGCGCGGTGTGCGGGGAATGCTCCAGCGCATCCACAGACTGCCGCCCGCCGCTACGCTGGGGTTTCTTCTGGTGCTATCGACAGCGGCTGCCGTCGCTCCCTGGTGGCGCGAGCTTGAGCGACCGGTGGCGGGGGTGGTATCGCTCATGCTGCTGCTTGGCCAGGCGGGTGCGTTACTGTGGTGTGTGCGGTGCATTTCACGCGAAGTGCGCCAAGCCGAGCGATTCGCCAGCGAACTGGCGGCCTGCAACTTGCGCGCGCCCTTCAAGGCCGAATCGTTTTCACCGCCTTTGGCCGGTCTGGCGCGCAATCTGAATCAAATTCAGGTGAATCTGCGCGCGGTGGTGGGCGACGTTCGCGCGGAGATTGACGCCGTGCGCGATGCGGCGACTGAAATAGCGCAGGGCGGAAACCACCTGAGCGCGCGTACCGAAGCCCAGGCCAGCAGCGTGCAACAGACCCGCAGCGGCCATGGAGCAGCTCTCCAGCACAGTGCGTCAAACGGCTGAGACGGCGGGACAAGTGTCATCTGATAGTCTGCAAAGCGCCGAGATCGCCCAGCGCGGCGGTACAGCGGTGCAGCAGTGCAGCAGGTGGGTTCGGCCATGCAGGCGATCGACAAGTCGTCTCGTCAGGTGGGTGAAATCATTTCAGTCATGGAGGGCCTGGCCTTCCAGACCAACTTGCTGGCGCTGAATGCGGCAGTCGAGGCTGCTCGTGCCGGCGAGCACGGCCGCGGTTTCGGTGTCGTGGCGGCAGAAGTGCGGCTTCTGGCCAAGCGCAGTGCCGAGGCTTCGAAAGAGATTCGAGACCTGATCCGCGCTTCAGTTTCGCAAGTGGAGGCGGGCTCACGTCAGATGGTGGAGGCCGGGCAAACCATTGCCAATGTGGTGGCGTCGGTCTCTCGTGTCACTGAGCTGGTCCGGCAAATTTCGCATGCCACGAGCGAGCAGTCCGTCGGCATTCAACAGGCGAACGATGCGGCCACTCATTTGGAAGACATGACGCAGCAAAACGCAGTATTGGTGGAGAAAACCGCCCAATCAGCCCAGCAGCTCGAAGACCGCCCGGAAGCCCTGGCTCGTGCGGTTCAAGTGTTTCACATGCCGTGAGCGGCGCGCATTGGCTATGCGTCTCTCAGGCCGTTCACTGCCGCGCTGTACGCACGTTGGCCGGTGGGGCTTTGGGGTGACTGGTGCGCCAGGGGTTGATGTCCAACCCGCCGCGCCGGGTGTAGCGGGCGTAAACATCGAGTTTCACGGGCTTGCAGCGGCTCCAGACGTCCATGAAGATGCGTTCCACGCATTGCTCATGAAACTCGTTGTGGTTGCGAAAGCTCACCAGGTATTGCAGCAGCGACGCCTGGTCGATCTGTGGGCCGCTGTAATCAATGCGCACGCTCCCCCAGTCGGGCTGCCCGGTTACCAGGCAGTTGCTTTTGAGCAAGCTGCTAACAAGCACCTCGGTCACGGGGGGGGTGTCAAACGCAGCGTGAAGCAGGTCGGGTGCTGGCGTGTAGCGGCTGCACTCAATGTCCAGCCTGTCCAGACTTAGGCCATCGAGTTCGTGCACGGGCTCGCGATCGAATTGCTCGGGCATCAGCAAGCGCACGCCTACTGAGCCGCTGCGGTCATTCCCCTGCCAAGCGGCCGCGGAAAGGTCGGCGCGCAGGACATCCAGCACTTGCTGTACATCCGCCAGTTGCGTGTTGGCAAAGCTCCCCAGATAGAGCTTGAGCGACTTGCTCTCGATGATATTGGGCGACTCGCAAGGCACGGTGAAATGCGCGATGGCAATCTGCGGTTTACCGCGTGGGTTGAGCCACGAGAGCTCGAACGCGGTCCATAGGTCTGCGCCAAAGAAAACTGGCTGTGCGCCAACGCTGATCTCGGCCCGCTTGGCCGCTCTGGCGATCGGAAACAGCAACGAGCGGTCGTATTCAGCGGAGGTTTCTGTCGGTTTTCCCAACGGGGATTGCTCAGGCGTGTTCATGAGTTGATATGATTTCAATAGCAAAGTATTGTTTATAGATAAGCGCTAGAGGCACTTTTACTCAAATTTTCTTTCGCGCAGCCACTTGGTGGCAATCCATTTCTCACCGCAAGTTACCGGTGCGCCCCCGTGCAGGGAGTGGGACTGCGGGTTCGGCTGTGCATATCCGAAGAATACGGCGTTGCCTTGCTGTGGCACCACGTCCAGACCGATCTGCGGAAACACCGTGGTGCCCCCAGCTTCTGGCGTATTGAGGTACATGATGAGGGTGGCCAAGCGCTGGCCACCGCGGCGCAGCACGGCAGGGGTACCGGGCTCAGCTGGGTCGAAGTAGTCGTAGTGCGGCTTGTATTCAGCGCCTGGGCCGTAGCGCAGCACCTGCAGACCCTCGCCACGTTCCACCGGCCAGTTGAGCAAGGTGCCGATGCGATCCTCGATGCGCGCAATCAGCGCGCTCTCACCACGTGAGAAAAACATGCCCTCGCTGGTGCGGTCCGCATTGACTTCTTCGCCACCGGTCTGCGCCTCTACGGTCAGCGAGCGGGCCAGGCGCGGGCGGGCGGCCGCTATCAGCTCTGTGCACTCGGCCGCGGTCAATAGCTCGGAGAACACGACAAGCGGCGGCATAGCGACCTGAATCAGAACGCCGATGGTTTGACCGTTAGCGACGAGGCGCGGTAGGCCCGTCGAAAGGTCAGGGGCGGGCCGGTACCGTTGAAGCGCAGGACCCGCTCGAGTGTGCGACGCGGAAAGCTCGTTGGAGCCGCTATAGCCGCTGAGGGCGGTGAGCGCTTGCTGTGCTGCTGATGCTTGCCAGCCGGCATCCATCATCGCAACCCGCAGAGAATCTTTAGAAACGCCGGCAACGGATTGCTCGCGCATCCAGCGCATCAGTTCATCAGAAAGGGGTTGAAGCGTAGTGGTCAAATTTTTGCGAGCTCGTCGAGGGTCGGAGCGCGGACGCAATCGGGCTTGATAACGTGGAAGGAATGCGCAGGGCTGTGCGAGTGTGTGGCCGCCCCGCGCTGCATCACACGCAGCGGCGAAACACCAACCGGTCGGCGCTAGACGCCGCCTTGGCAAACGCATAGCCGTCAGTGCGGAAATCCTGAAGCACCTCCACGCAAGCGGCCCGCTGGTCTATGGCAAACCGCGCCATGCTGCCACGCGCGCGCTTTGCATGAAAGCTGATGATTTTCCATGTACCGCCATGCCAGTCTTCAAAAACACATTCAACGACACGTGCCTCCAATACCTTGCGGTTTACAGATTTGAAATACTCCTGCGAAGCCAAATTGACCAGCACGGGCTCGCCATCATGCGTTTGCAGATGTTTGTCCAAGTGACGGGCGATGCGGTCGCCCCAAAATGCGTACAAGTTGCTGCCGTGCTCGGTGGTAAGCCGTGTTCCCATCTCCAGCCTGTAGGCCTGCATGCGATCCAAAGGGCGAAGCACACCATAGAGCCCGCTCAAAATCGCCAAGTGATCCTGCGCCCATTCCAGGGCCGCCTGGTCAAGGCTTTTGGCCTGAAGACCCTCATACACATCGCCGTTGAAAGCCAGCAGAGCCTGCCGTGCTTGCGCGGCCCCGGGGCGAGCGCGAAAGTCAGCGAAACGACCAGCATTTAGCGAGGCTAATGCGTCGCTGATGTGCATCAGTGATGCCAGTTCGTGAGGAGCGAAGCCTCGCATGGCATCCACGAGCTCGCGAGTTTGAGTCGGGAAAGCCGGCAGGGTGTGCGGAAATGCAGACGACACTGGTGACTCGAAATTCAGCGATTTGGCAGGAGACAGCAGCATCAACATAGAAAAACTCTCAGAAAACGGCGTTTGACGAACGAAAGAAGAGCTTTCAGCGCGCGGTCGGCGTAAAGAAAAAAAGGCTCCGGGTCTGACAGAGGCTTTTACGCCAGTGCCAGACACGAAACCTTTTTACGCGTTCAGCTGCGCGGTGCGTCGAACGGCAAGTTCAGGTCGTTAAGGTCCCGGCGCGTTTCTACCAGCACAAGCGGCTCGTCTTCCACGCTCGGCAACGTGGGTCGCTCGCGCGGGGTGTGCGACGGCTCGGGCTCGCTTGCGATGGCTGCACGTGCCGCTGCTACCTTGGTGGCGTCGGTATTGACCCATTGCAAGCCAGAGCCCGCGGCCATTTCCTGCATCGCATCAACCGGCAACGCATAAGCCTCTGCCACGGGCATGGCCGGTGTAGGGGTGGACGCGGGAGCAGGTGCGAAAGTTTTGGCCGGGGCAGTCGCAACTGGCTCACGCGGCATCTGAGGTTTATCGCTACGCTGCGCCGGCGCGCGACCTTCCCCAACAACGGGAGCGGCTACCGCTACGGGAGCGCGCGCTGGCATCTGTGAGGTGTCTTGCACATCATCCAGTGCGGTAGCAGCTGATGCTGCATTGGCCTGCGCTGACATCGCAGGTGATGCGACAGGTGCCGGCGCAGATGCCGCAGTGGACGCAGCCGCGAAATAGCTGCGGCGCGGTGCCTCGTCGTCTGTTGGAGCGCTAGCAGCCGGCTTTTCGTCGAACGCCATCATCTCGCTACCCTCGGTCGCTGCGCCTTCGCTGCGTGCATCAGAAGTGGCATCAGAACGGGAGCCGCGTTGGCGATCACGTCCGTAGCGATCACGTGGGCGTCGCTCTCGCTTGTCGTTAGTGCCTGCATCGGACGCAACGCTGAGCGCGTCGCCCGCTGAAAGATCCAAGTCTGGCAACGACTCGGTGGGAGCTGTGTCCGCAAAGTCGGCTCCACTGGTGGCACGGCCGGTGTTCGGGCCATTTTCACGTGGAGCGCGTTCCCGGCCCTCACCGCGGGGCGCGCGTTCACGTCGGCTATTGCCCTCCGGACGTTCGCGGCGCGGCTCGCCTTCCACGCGTTCACGGCGTGGGGCGCGCTCACCGCGGCCATCGTTGTCAGGCGTTGCCAATTCGACATCGGACACGGTTGCCGCTACTGCGCCCTGTGCGTTCATATCGTTCGACATGGCAGTGTTGGAGCGCCCTGCGCCGTTGCCACGACCCCGCCCGCCGCGTCCCTCGCGAGGTTCCCGGTTGTCGCGGTTGCCGTTCTGTCCCTCAGCCCGTTCTCCTTCGCGGGGAGCATTGGCTTCGCCGCTAGTGCGTTCTGTGCGCTCGCCACGACCACGTCCACGGCCTTCGCTGCCTTGGCCGCCGCGCTGGCCTCGGCTCTCGCCGCCGCGCCCACCTTGGCGTGGCTCGCGGGCCGGCATTTCTGCAATGGGTGCGGGTGGCGCTACCGGTGCAGGGTCGGCCATGCCGAAAAGCCCCTTAAGCCAGGTGAGAAATCCTGGCTCAGGCGCACGCGCTGCGGTGGGCGACGAGCGGTGCGGCGTTGGGTTATGTGCTGGCGCATGCGGCTGTGCGACCTGTTCAGGCTGCGCCGCACGCGGTGCAGCCTGAGGCGCAGGCGCGTCGGGCAATACGCCTTTGATCACTGGCGTCTGTTTATTGGTCGGCTCTTGCGAGCGGCGGGTCACTGCTGTGACGTCTTCTGGTTGGTCGGCCAGCAGGTAGCTTGCTTCCACATGATCAAGACGCGGGTCGTCGTGTTTGAGGCGCTCAAGTTTGTAGTTGGGCGTCTCCATCGCTTTGCTGGGAACCATCAGTACGTTGACGCGCTGCTTGAGTTCGATTTTGGCGATTTCCGTGCGCTTTTCGTTCAGCAGGAAGCTGGCCACTTCCACAGGCACTTGGCAATGCACTGCGGCCGTATTGTCCTTCATGGACTCTTCCTGGATGATGCGCAGAATCTGCAGCGCCGAGCTTTCGGTGTCGCGGATATGGCCTGCACCACCGCAGCGCGGGCATGGGATGGAGGCACCTTCGGACAGGGCTGGCTTGAGCCGCTGGCGGCTCATCTCCAGCAGACCAAACTTGCTGATGGTGCCGAACTGAACACGGGCACGGTCTTGCCGCAGCGCGTCGCGCAAGCGGTTTTCCACGTCGCGGCGGTTGCGGCTCTCCTCCATGTCGATGAAGTCGATCACGATCAAGCCGCCCAGGTCGCGTAGGCGCATCTGGCGGGCTACTTCGTCAGCCGCCTCAAGGTTGGTGCGGGTCGCAGTCTCTTCAATGTCGCCGCCCTTGATAGCGCGGGCCGAGTTCACGTCCACCGACACAAGTGCTTCTGTGTGGTCGATCACGATGGCACCGCCCGAAGGCAATTGCACGGTTCGGGCATAGGCCGACTCTATCTGGTGCTCGATCTGGAAGCGACTGAACAGCGCCGCGTCGTCGCGGTAGCGTTTTACGCGGGCGGCATGCTCAGGCATGACGTGCGCCATAAACTGCTGCGCCTGCTCGTAGATATCGTCGGTATCAATGAGGATGTCACCGATATCGTTGTTGAAATAGTCGCGGATCGCGCGAATCACCAAACTAGATTCCTGGTAGATCAGGAATGCGCCTTTGCCACCTTTGGAAGCGCCGTCGACAGCATTCCAAAGTTTTAGCAGATAGTTCAAGTCCCACTGCAATTCGGGCGCACTACGGCCGATACCTGCGGTGCGCGCAATGATGGACATGCCGTTGGGGTATTCCAACTGGTCCATGTTTTCTTTGAGCTCTGCGCGGTCCTCACCCTCGATACGACGCGAAACACCGCCGCCGCGCGGGTTGTTGGGCATCAACACCACATAACGGCCAGCTAGGCTGATGAACGTAGTCAGGGCTGCACCCTTGTTGCCGCGTTCTTCTTTCTCAACCTGAATCAGGAGTTCTTGCCCTTCCCTGATGACATCGCTGATGCGCGCCTGACTCGCAGAGACGCCGGGTGCGAAATACTGCTTGGAGATTTCTTTGAAGGGCAGAAATCCGTGGCGGTCTTCACCGTAGTCCACAAAGCAGGCTTCAAGTGATGGCTCGACGCGCGTGACAACGGCTTTGTAAATGTTGCCCTTGCGCTGCTCGCGCCCTTCGATTTCGATTTCGTAGTCGAGGAGTTTTTGTCCGTCGACGATAGCCAAGCGGCGCTCTTCTGGCTGGGTGGCGTTGATCAGCATCCGTTTCATGATGCGTTTCCTTCTTGAGTGGCGGGGCTACCGGCATGCGCGCACAAACCGTGCACGGCCTTGGCCCAAAAATCCATACAAAGGCTCTCGCGCGCTTGAGCGCAGCGCAGAGCCAACGGTACCTGGACAGACGCCTTGAAACGAAAGGAATTGCCGAAATCGCAAAAGCTGCTGTGCGTCAGCAGAGCAACAAGAGCGGGGGCGCATGGAAGGGGGCGAGCCTGATAGAAAGCGTTTTTGCTACTGATTTGATAGCTGCTTTGGCAGTTTTTACGGGCGTTGCAAGGCAAAATGATGCCCAAAACGGGAGCATGCGCTGCCGCCAAAAGGACAAAAAATGCATTACCAGAGCCAGCATATTCGCTTCGATCCGTCGACAGGCGCGACCTGGTGAGGTGCTCTGCCGACTGTGTATTCCGTATCGGTGTTTCAACGAGTCCGCCCTCCGAGCGGAGCGTCTGCCACAACAGGCAAATGGCCTGTTGTCTGCAGGCGCGACGCGCGCTGGCATCGACCTGCCTGCGCGAAGGAAATGGCGATGTCGACTAAAATTCAGACAAATCAACCACTTACACATCAGTGCGCAGGTGAAACATATTATAGGGGGCAAACCCTCGTCGCAGGCCAAGGCCCGCCCTGAACAGCAAGCAGTGGAATCGTCTGGTGTGTCAGCACCCGTGGCGGCGCGCATCGCCGTGATCGACATGGATTCAGCAGGCCAGCGCCTGGATAATTTTCTACTGCGCGAGCTCAAGGGCGTTCCGAAGACCCATGTCTATCGCATCATTCGCAGTGGCGAAGTGCGGGTGAATAAGGGTCGAGCCAGTGCGGATACCCGGCTGCAGGCCGGAGACTTAGTGCGCGTGCCGCCCGTTCGCGTCTCCGCTCGCATCGAAGAAAAAGCGGCTAACCCTGCGCCAGCACGCGAATTTCCGGTGCTGCTGGACGATGAGGCAGTTGTAGCTATTGATAAGCCCTCAGGCGTCGCGGTCCACGGCGGCAGCGGCGTAAGCTTTGGCGTCATCGAGCAACTGCGTCAAGCGCGCCCGCAGTCCCGCTTTCTAGAGTTGGTGCACCGGCTTGATCGAGAGACTTCTGGCATTCTTTTGATTGCCAAGAAGCGCAGTGCCCTAACGCACCTGCAAGCGCAATTTCGAGAACGAGAGACGGGCAAGACCTACCTCGCATTGGTAATTGGCGAGTGGCCCGCCAATCGCAAGGTGATTGATACGCCGCTGCACAAATACCTGCTTCCGGATGGGGAGCGCCGCGTTCGCACCACCAAGGTCGACGATCCAGAGGGCATGCGCTCAATTTCTATAGTCAAAGTGCGCCGGCATCTTCCGCCGCGGCAAAACGTTGGATTGCCAGCGTTCTCCCTGCTGGAGGTGACGATCAAAACGGGGCGTACCCATCAAATACGGGTGCACCTCGCTAGCGAAGGGCATGCCATCGCGGGCGATGATAAGTACGGAGACTTCAACCTTAACCGTCGACTGCAGCCACACGGTTTGCGTCGTATGTACTTACATGCGTGGCGTCTGCAGTTTGCGCACCCTGCTACGGACGTGCGAATGGAGCTTCTCGCGCCTTTACCTCCTGAACTTGCTAACTTTGCCGCCCTCTCATGACCGAGCCTGTAACTTCGCCCTTAACCCCTAACTCGACCTTTCGCCGATTTGATCTCATTGCATTCGATTGGGACGGTACCTTGTTTGACTCAACTGCCATCATTGCGCGTTGCATTCAGGAAGCAGTTTGTGATGTAGGGGGTGCGCGTCCCTCGGACGAGGCTGCAGCTTACGTCATTGGAATGGGGTCAATGCAAGCGTTGGCGCATGCAGCGCCTGATGTTCCCGTTGAAAAGTACGAGCAACTTGGTCTGCGATACCGCTACCACTACGCCCGTCACCAGAATGATCTTTCTCTATTCGATGGAGTGTTGTCGATGCTGGGAAAATTGCGCGAGCGTGGTCACCTGTTGGCCGTAGCCACGGGCAAAAGTCGCTGCGGATTGGACGAGGCGTTGCACACAGCGGCTCTGCGCGGCAGGTTTGATGCGTCTCGCACAGCTGATGAAACCGCAGGCAAGCCGCATCCACTGATGCTCGAAGAGCTTATGGCGGAACTGGGCGTGTCGCCCGAAAGGCTCTTGATGATTGGCGACACCACCCACGACCTTCAAATGGCCGTGAATGCCGGGTGCTCCAGTGTTGGAGTGAGCTACGGTGCTCACGACAGCGCGGGTTTCACCCAACTTGCGCCTCTTTACATTGCGCATACGGTGCCTGAGCTTGAACAGTGGCTAAGGCAGAACGCTTGAACTTGGAAGCTACGGAGCCTCTATGCGGCTCAGGGGCGCTGCTTGAAGGCGGCGTTGCGGTGGTGTTCGACGTGATGTATGAGCAGCATATGTGCCGGGCGTTCGCCATACGATTCAATGGCGACGCGCTAGCCTACCTAAATCGTTGTGGTCATGTTTCTATGGAAATGGACTACGTTGCGGGGCACTTCTTTGATGCATCGGGTCAGTGGCTGATTTGTGCGACCCACGGTGCTCGTTACGACCCCCATAGCGGCGAGTGCAGGGGAGGGCCGTGCCAACGCGCACTGATCAAAATTGAACTGTCTGAGTACTCAGAAGAAGTGCGCTGGCATACTTGCAGTCCCCTCAAGCCGACCTGCACCTGACATGACCGAGCCGCTACATCCGCCTTCCGAATCGCCGTTCTCTGGAGGCGGTTCGCCAGACATCTGGGCAAAAACGCCTCCGGGCAATGCACCCGCGGCTGGGGCGTGGGAGCGAGCGGCGATTGAGCGAATGCTCATGGCCACCTTGAGTGAGCAGCGCGCGTCGCGCCGATGGCGTATTTTTTTTCGTCTTATCTGGCTGGGTGTTTTTGGCGTAATCGCGCTTAGTATTTTTGCCCGCAGCAACATGGCGTCTAGTGCATCCACCCAGCCGCATACCGCGGTAGTGGAGATCAAGGGTGAAATTGCATCCGAAGGCGACGCCAGCGCCGAATACGTCATGGCCGCGATGCGCAGCGCCTTTAAAGATTCCGGCTCGCAAGCGGTCGTGCTGCTTATTAACTCCCCAGGAGGCAGCCCCGTGCAAGCCGGCATGATCAATGATGAGGTGTTGCGGTTGAAGGCCAAGTACAAGAAGCCGGTTTATGCCGTGGTAGAAGAGAGTTGTGCTTCCGCGGCGTACTACATCGCTGCTGCCGCAGACCAGATATTTGTCAATAAGGCCAGCATTGTGGGCAGCATTGGGGTGCTGATGGATGGGTTTGGTTTTACCGGCACTATGGAGAAACTGGGTGTTGAGCGCAGACTACTGACGGCGGGCGAGAATAAAGGGTTTTTGGACCCGTTCAGTCCACAGACGGATGAACAACGCGCTTATGCACAGGTCATGCTGAATGAAATTCACCAGCAGTTCATTGCCGCCGTAAAGGCAGGCCGGGGCGATAGGCTCAAAGACGCACCCGAAATCTTCAGTGGGCTTTTCTGGACCGGCCAGCAGGCCGTGGACATGGGGCTAGCGGACCGTTTAGGCAGCCTTGATGAGGTTGCCCGGGACGTGGTGAAAGCGGAAGAGGTCATCGACTACACGCGCCGCGAAAGCGTGACTGAGAAACTAGCCAAGCGTTTCGGTACATCAATGGGTGCAGGCGCAGTGCACGCGGTGCAAGCCATTACGCAGCGGCTTCGCTGAGCAAAGGAGGTCGGTATGGATTGGCTCGACGAGGTGAAGTGGGATGCGCAGGGATTGGTGCCCGTCATCGCTCAAGAGCGTGGTACCGGCGATGTATTGATGTTTGCATGGATGAGCCGCGAGGCATTGAGCAAAACTGCTGAACTAGGCCGCGCCGTCTATTTCAGCCGCTCGCGCGGCAAGCTGTGGTTCAAAGGCGAGGAGTCTGGCCACATCCAACAGGTGCACGCTATCAGGGTTGATTGCGATCTGGACGCGGTTTTGTTGACCGTTACGCAGCTTGGACATGAGCCGGGAATCGCGTGCCACACCGGCCGTCACAGTTGTTTTTATAGCGAGCTGAAGGATGGCCGGTGGCAGGTGGTTGATCGGGTCTTGAAAGACCCCGCTGCGATCTATAAGTAACCGGAATGACTGAACCCTCACACGAAAATACCGACGAAGGCGCACTCGCGCGTCTCGCTGCCACCATTGAGAGCCGAAAAGCGGTGCACGGTGGCGACCCCAGCCAAAGCTACGTGGCTCGCCTGTTGCATCAAGGCCCCAACGCGTTCTTGAAGAAAATTGGGGAAGAAGCGACAGAAGTGGTTATGGCCGCGAAAGATTTGGACCATGGAGGAACGCCGGCAAGGCTGATCGGCGAAATGGCGGATCTTTGGTTTCACTCAATGATCGCACTGGCGCACTATGGCTTGTCACCCGCTCAGGTAATTGCTGAATTGGAGCGCCGCGCGGGCACCAGCGGTTTCGAGGAAAAAGCTTTGCGCAAAGCGCAGGGCCGTGCCGCTACCGAGGTATCCGAATGAGCGACATCATCGATGCGCCAGGCGATGCGGAACGCACTGAAGGTCTCAAGGCTTGGGGTTGGCTAAGTTACGTGCTGCATCTCTTCGTCGCGCTTGGTGCCGTTATCCCGGGTGCTCAAGGCAGCACCCTTTTACTGTTGATCGCGTTGATTATCGATCTGGTCAAGCGGTCAGATGCGCAGGGCACTTGGCAAGCCAGCCACTTCTCTTGGCGAATACGCACAGTGGTATGGGCAGGAGTGTTGTACGCGTTGACGTTCCCACTGTGGCTGCTTGTTCTCCCAGGCTGGATTGCCTGGGTTGCCATTTCGCTTTGGTTTTTGTATCGGATTGTGCGCGGCATGATTGCTATGAACGACAGACGCGCCTTGAATGGCTGAGCCCAAACGGAAAACGATCAGCCTTGCGTTGCAGGGGGGTGGCCCGCATGGTGCGTTTACATGGGGTGTACTTGACGTTGCTGGAGGACGGTCGCTTGGTACTTGACGGCATTAGCGGCACTAGCGCAGGAGCAATGAATGCGGTAGCACTGGCCAGCGGCTTCGCACAAGCTTGTGCAGTTCACGAGGAAACGGAGAAGGCTTATTTGGAGGGTTCAGCGCTTGCGCGCAAGGCCTTGAACCGGTTGTGGGAAGGTGTGGGCTCCCTGGGTGGCCACAATTGGGCAGGTTCTATTGTTACGCCCGCTGCGGCGTGGTTAACGCCTTGGCTAGCACCTGTGCAATCAAACCCGTTTGACCTCAACCCTTTGCGTTGGCTATCGGAGCGCGAAGTCGATTTCGGGGAAATTGCTGCACAAGCGCGCCGGATTCCTAAAGTTTTTGCTTCCGCCACCAATGTTCGGACAGGTCGCGGCCGAATCTTTTCGGGTGGGGAGCTTGGCGCTGCTGCGGTAATGGCTTCCGCCTGCCTGCCGATGGTGTTTCGTCCTGTCGACATTGATGGTGAGTCGTACTGGGACGGCGGATATTCCGGAAATCCCGCTCTTCATCCTTTGATTTATCAGGCCCAGAGTAGCGATATTTTGTTGGTGCAAATCAATCCGATCGAGAGCCGAGATGTTCCTGATACGGTTCCCGAGATTATGGATCGCATGAACGAAATTAATTTCAACGCCTGTTTGCTGGCCGAGTTGCGCGCCATGGAATTTGTGCGACGCCTATTATATGAGGGAAAGCTGGACCCCGCGGGTTACCGCAACATGCGCATGCACCGGGTCGACGGCGGGTCTGCGTTGGCGGAATTTTGTGCTGTTAGCAAGGGTCACGCGAATCTGAGCTTCGTGCGAAAGCTGTTCGAGCGGGGGCGCGAGGCCGCCATTGCATGGCTTGGTGCCCACCACGCAGATATCGGCGTTCGAGCGACTCTGAAGGTGCCTTCAGATGTCTGAGAATGGCGGGATAATGGCGTCGATGCACGACCTGGATTGCCTTTTTTGCAAGATATGTTCCGGAGAAATTCCCTCGACCAAAGTGTATGAGGATGAGGAAATTTTAGCCTTTCAGGATATTCATCCTCACGCTCCGGTTCACTTCCTCATGGTGCCTCGGTTGCATCTTCCGTCAATGGCGCAAGCTGAGCCTGAGCATGCAGCGTTGCTGGGACGAATGATGGTTTTAGCACCCCGATTAGCACTGAAACAGGGAGCACGCCCGTATCCTCATGGGGGTTTTCGCATCATGGTCAACACCGGTGAAGAAGGCGGACAAGAAGTGCATCATTTGCACCTACATGTGCTGGGCGGGCCAAGGCCCTGGCGCAAAGGCTGAAAAGCTGCTCCAAAAAATCGTTGCGTGGATCACCCTTATCGGCTGCAAGTTATGTGTCAGCCCAAGCTCCCACGGCCACTAAAATGTTTTTCTATTTAGGAGATTGTCATGGGTTCATTTTCCATCTGGCACTGGCTGATCGTTCTGTTAGTCGTGGTCATGGTGTTCGGTACCAAAAAGTTCAAGAATATGGGTTCTGATCTGGGCGGGGCTGTCAAGGGCTTCAAGGATGGCATGCGGGAAGGATCGGACGCGGATACCCCGCCCCCCTCTCAAGTCAGCAACGCATCCGCGACGCCTGAGTCGCCCTCGACAGTTGATGTTCAGGCTAAGGAAAAAAGCTGAAGTGGCGCGCTGGAGCTGACGCATGATTGATATCGGCCTCTCCAAACTGGCCCTCATTGGCGTTGTCGCGTTGATCGTCGTGGGGCCAGAGAAGCTGCCGCGCGTCTCGCGCACTATCGGCACTTTACTGGGCAAAGCACAGCGTTACGTGTCCGATGTGAAGGCTGAGGTAAACCGCTCCATGGAACTTGATGAGTTGCGCAAGATGAAGGACAGTGTGGAAGGAGCTGCGCGCGACGTCGAGCACAGCGTTTACACCAATGCCGCAGACTTCGAGCGCGATCTAGTGGCGGCATCCGATACAGCCAATGCAGCGCATCTGAACATGCTGGATCGCAACATCGTCCCGGCTTACCGCAATCCTGGCAAGAATTGGCGCCTCAAGCGTGGGGCACTCCCTCATTGGTACAAGGCGCGCGCCGGCGTGCGAACCAGCGCCCAATCAGGTGCCGCGCGGGTCGCCCGACATCGTCCTCAAAACCAACACTGAACGCGGCGTCAGCGTCAGCTCCTTTGCGGCCGACTTGCTTCGGTCGCCCTAACCGTATGTCCCAGAACTCTCCCGGCGCAGATGAGCTTGCCGGTACCGAGCAGCCCTTTGTTCAACACCTCATGGAGTTGCGCGATCGGCTAGTCAAGTCCATCGTAGCGATAGGCGTGGTCGCTGCAGTACTGTTTTTTTATCCGGGGCCAGGGGCGCTGTACGATCTTTTGGCCGAACCCCTAGTGGCGCAGTTACCAAAGGGCGCAACGTTAATCGCTACGTCGGTGATTTCACCATTCATGGTGCCGCTCAAGATTATGTTGATGACCGCCTTTATGGTCGCGTTGCCTGTTGTGCTGTGGCAGGTTTGGGGCTTCATCGCGCCAGGACTGTATTTGCACGAGAAGCGTTTGGTGCTCCCGTTGGTGGTTTCAAGTACGCTGCTGTTTTTGTTTGGCGTGGCGTTTTGTTACTTTTTCGTATTCGGCAAAGTATTTGCCTTCATTCAAAGCTTTGCGCCCAAAAGCATTACGGCTGCGCCAGACATCGAAGCTTATTTAAGTTTTGTCATTACGATGTTCATCGCCTTTGGCCTTGCCTTTGAGGTGCCGATTGTGGTCGTAGTACTCGCTCGCTTGGGCGTCGTCACCATCGCGCAGCTAAAGGAGTTTCGCGGGTACTTCATCGTGTTGGCGTTTGTGATTGCGGCCGTCGTTACGCCGCCCGATGTTGTATCCCAACTCTCTCTGGCCGTTCCGATGGTTCTACTTTATGAGGTAGGCATCGTGGCCGCTCGGGTTTTCATTCGCCACACAAAGGCACCCGAAGACGCCGATACGAAAGCAAGTGAACCTTAAACGTCCTCCTGTCTTTGACGCGTTTGATGGGTCTGTGTTGCGATCCGAGAGGCTCGTTTGATACCAGGCATCGCACTTAGCGCGGCATACGGCGATTTTGCGCGGGCGGTCGGGTGCCTGGGGTGATCTCCAAAAACAGCTTTTGATCGCCTCGCTCAACCCCTAAGGCAACTGCTTCGCCTGGCTTGAGGGCCGCTACGGCACCGAGTAGGCCAGGCACAGTCGCAATCACCTTTCCTTCAACGTCGGTGATCACGTCGCCGGGCCGCAGCCCGGCCGCGGCCGCCGGTGCGTTTTGTAATACCCCGGTAATAAGCACTCCCTTGGTAGCGCGCACGCCGAAACTCTCAGCCATTTCTGGAGACAGCTCGCTCGGCTCCACGCCAATCCAGCCGCGTGTCACTTGACCGGTGCTGGTAATACTGGCGAGGACCATCTTCGCAGTGGAGACGGGAATGGCAAAGCCGATGCCCAGACTGCCTCCCGAGCGCGAGTAAATCGCCGTGTTGATTCCAAGTAGATTCCCGTTCACATCCACTAATGCACCGCCGGAATTTCCGGGATTGATAGCTGCGTCAGTTTGAATGAAATTTTCGAACGTATTGATACCCAGTTGGCTGCGGCCTAATGCGCTCACGATTCCACTGGTAACGGTTTGACCCACGCCAAAGGGGTTGCCAATCGCCAGCACGCGATCACCCACCGATAGCGCATCCGAATCGCCCAGAACGATCACCGGAAGATTGTCCAGCCTGATTTTCAGAATCGCCAAGTCGGTTTCAGGATCGGTACCGACCACCCCCGCTCGGGCCTTGCGGCCGTCGCTGAGGGTTACGTCAATTTCATCTGCACCATCTACGACGTGGTTGTTTGTAAGGACATAGCCTTCGGGGCTGACAATCACGCCGCTCCCTAATCCTGCCTGCGCCGAGCTGCTTTGCTCGCCAAAGAAGAACTGGAACCACGGGTCAGCGCTGCGCGGGTCTCGCACTGATGCTTTGCTGGTGTTGATGCTCACCACCGCAGGCGACGCCTTGCGAGCCGCGCCGCTCAGACTTCCCGGCATCGTGACATACGTCGATGGCTTTGGTGCTTCGGTCAACGACACGACGCCCTGGCCGGCCAGAGAGATCCCGCGCAACCAACCGGGCTGCAAGGTGGCGATGACGAACCACGCCGCGGCCAATACGGTGACGGTTTGGGAGAAAAGAAGCCAGAGGCGTTTCATGAAAAAGAGCGTCACAAATAGAGAGGCCACGGACGAGAATGCCGCAGCCGCCATTGTGGCGCAGTGCAGTTCACAATGTCGCCATGAGCATTTCAAGATTGAATCTGCTGCAGGCACTAGATGCTCTGCTGGAGCCCGGACGATTTAAAGATTACGGACCAAACGGCCTGCAGGTAGAAGGTAAAAACCACATCGAGCGCATTGTCAGTGGTGTAACAGCGAGCGCCGCATTGATTGATGCCGCCATTGCTGCCCGCGCCGATGCTGTCTTTGTACATCACGGCTTGTTCTGGCGCGGTCAGGATGGCCGGGTAACCGGCTGGATGAAGCAACGCCTTCAACGCTTGCTCCAGCACGACATTAATTTGTTTGCGCACCACCTTCCGCTGGACGCTCATCCCCTGTTCGGTAACAACGCACAGTTGGGCGCAAAACTCGGTTGGACCGCCGATGGGCACTTCGGCGAGCAAGATTTGGGTTGCCTGGCCACGGTCAGCTATGCAGACACTGCTGCGTTGGCCTCTCATGTCGAGCGTGTCTTAGAGCGTGCGGTCGTGCGCGTCCACGGCCACACTGGTCCCGTGAGCCGGGTCGGGTGGTGCACTGGCGGTGCACAAGGCTATTTTGAAGCGGCGGCTCAAGCGGGAGCACAGGCTTACCTGACAGGCGAGATTTCTGAACCGCAAGCACACTTGGCCCGCGAGATGGGGGTGGGTTTTTTGGCGGCGGGTCACCATGCCACCGAGCGCTATGGCGCTCAGGCCGTGGCGAAGCACCTGGCAGCGCAGTTTGGCCTAGCGCACCGGTTTATTGATATCGACAATCCCGCTTAATGCTCTCTCGGCCGTTAAGTGCTACATTATTAATAGCTACTAGTCCTTAATAAGTAAGCGCTAGAGAATGTTTTTATACATATTTTTGAGGTGCGCGAAGCAATGGAGCCTGCTAAATTTTTGGTCCTTACGCAGGGCGATCCTGCCGGTATCGGCCCGGAGACGGTCGCTAAAGCGTTTCGTGATGAGCCGGAGCTCATGCGCGATTCGTTTGTGGTGGGAAACCTGACTACTTTGCGGCGCGCGGCCGCTTGCGTTCGCAGTCCGGGAGAGCCGGAGCTGCCGGTTGCCAAAATTACCCAGGTGACAGAGGTCCGAGAGATTCCTCTGCGCTGCATGCCCGTGCTGGAGCCACCCGGATTACCCGGACCACTACCTTTCGGGATCGTTAGTGCTGAAGCCGGGCGCGCGGCTGCAGACTGCGTGCGCTGGGCTGCTCAAAGGTGCTTGAGCGGAGAACTATGCGCCATGGTCACAGCACCCTTGAACAAAGAGTCGCTGCACGCAGCGGGCGTTGATTTCCCGGGCCATACCGAGTTACTTCAGTTTGAAGCGGCCACACACGCTGGTGTAGCTTTGGCGCAAATGCCGGTGCGCATGATGCTGGCCAGCGATGAGCTGTGCGTTGTGCTGGTAAGCATCCATATGGCGCTGCGCGCCGCCATTGACGCCGTCACAGTGGCCAGCGTGGCGCAGACATTGCAGATCACGCACCAGGCGCTGCGCCAGAGCTTGGGCCGTGAACCACACATTGCTGTGGCAGGTCTGAATCCGCACGCAGGGGAGAACGGGATGTTTGGCGTGGAAGAGCTGGCAATCATTACGCCTGCAATTTCGCTAGCGCAGTCTAGCGGCATCAATGCAACGGGCCCGTGGTCGCCAGATACTGTCTTTATGCGGGCTCGCAACTGTGCCGGACGTCCGGGGGGCGTTGACGCTGTGGTGGCCATGTATCACGATCAAGGCCTGATTCCGCTGAAGTATTTGGGCGTGGACAAAGGTGTAAACATTACTCTTGGGTTGCCACTGGTACGAACCAGTCCCGATCATGGGACTGCGTTTGACATTGCGGGAACCGGGCGGGCAGACGCGTCGAGTTTGATTGCAGCCGTGCGGTGGGCGCGGCGCATCAGTCGTACGTCAGCCTAGGGACATCCTGCATAACTCCCTGCGGGTTGTGATAGCGCGGTCTCGGGCGGTCCGCTTCGTTGCTTTTTTTGCCAATAGCACGGCTATTAGCTGCAAAAAGACGCCTTGCGGCCCATTCCGATCCGCACTATCACAT
>JBBSUJ010000019.1:0-42972 GCA_038235025.1 Burkholderiales bacterium | reverse complement strand
GGTGGCTCTGTGCGGGAAGCTGCGGTACCGTCTGCATAACTGCTGCGCGCCAGTGAAACGGCTGCGGCTGCGTGGCCTTGTGGCTTCCCTGGGCGAGGATGATCTAAATTAGGTTCAAAGGGACTCTCTCAGCCCGCGCGATTTGCGAAGCACGAACACCCCTAGCGAAGGCACTTCGCTGGGAAGTGCGGGCGAATTTTAACGGTGGGAGGCTCGACCTTTTACACGAAGCGGCGGTAAAGGAGACGGATGCCGCGATTTCCGATCGAACTGACGTGATTTAGAAACCTGAAGCGACCACCGGGTAAAGACGGTGTCAGCAGAACCGGGATTGTCCTTCTCGACCAGGGCCCAGAAAGCGCGAAAGCAAAACTTCACTGGCTTGCATTGGCTTGCGCTGAGCCACTCCATTGGCGTTACGGACACTGCACTTTTACTGCGGCGCGTGGTCTTTCACTTTTGTCGCGTCAAAGCCAAAAAATTCTGCAACTGAACGGGTCTCCGGCAACACATAGACGATACCGTCGCTTTGACCCAGAACGGGCTTTACGAACTGGTCGTAGAACGACGCCGGCAAGTTCACGCAGCCGTACGAAATGCGATTGTCGGAAACGGTGGCGCTGGCCAAACGTTGCAGGCGGTGCTCAGTGCGATTGTTGGCACGCACGCGGTGCAGCGATATGGCGTCGTCGTAACTGATCCAGACGATGTCTTCGCCCTTCAGGTTTTCGCCGGGTTCTGAGGCAAAACGGCCCGCCGGTGTGGTGCGCTCGTGCGGTTTTATCTGCGACATCGGACGCTCACCAATGCCGGGCACCGAACCATCACCGCGCGCCAGTCCCAACAACGCAGGTGTGGAGCCTTGCCACTGGCCAAGCCCGTTGTACACGTGCACCACAGCATGGCGCTTGTCGATGATCACAAAGGGCAAGCCTTTGCTGTTCTGCGAGCGCGCGATCCAGTCAAGCGTGTCTTGCGCATCCTTCGATAACTTAGGCCCTTTGTGCATATGCTCATCAGAGTTGTGACGTGAATACGCGGTGCGTGTTGGGGCAGCCTCAGATTGAAGCGGGTTGGTTCGGACATGAGGCGAGACGGGGGCTCGTGCGGTGGCGGATGGCTGCGTTGCACCGTTGGCGTGTGAAGCAGAGGCCTGTACGGCGCAGGGCAGCAGCGCAAGCACTAAAACCAAACGGGAGAGCATGCAGGAAGTGCGACTGGCACTTGTTGGCTCGCAAGGTTGACGAGCATTCGATGGCGTTGGCGTGCACATTGGCATGCTTGCGAGCTTAAAGGCGCACTGTTTCCAACCTCGGGAGGTGCTGATTTTGTTCATCTTTTTAGCTGTTGCAGACATCACCAGCGCCGGCCCGTTTGCATCCAAGTTGAACAGCAAAACGAGCGCTCGAAAAAAAGGCCACTTGCTCGAAGTGGCCTTGAAAAAAACTGCTTTGCAGGTTCGCCATCCGTGCCGGGTTAACGCAAAGCTTCAGCCCGATTAGCGGTAAACGTGCTGGCCACTGTTCTGACGCCATTGGTTTTCAAGATACTCAGCATCTTCGTCCGAACGTGCATGGACACCCATTAGGATGCCGCCGTTCTTGATGCCTTCTTCGTACTCCTTTACGCGCTCTTCAGGCATGTTCCAGCCAATCAGAGCACCAATCAAGCCGCCGCCTGCTGCGCCAGCGCCAGCGCCAGCCACTGCTGCTGCGATAGGGCCGGCAATCACCAAGCCCAGCCCTGGCAGAGCGAGGGTCGTGCCCACTGCGGCGATAGCTGCAGCAATCGCACCCAGCGTGCCACCAATAGCGCCGCCAATGCCAGCGCCTTCGGCTGCTTTGTTGCCAAGTTCGGTCTCAACCTCGGTAGCGCCGAAGTGGCGGGTTCGGGTGTCATCTGACATCACAAGATTTACATCGTCCGCGCTGTAGCCGCGGGTATTGGCCGAGGCGTAGGCAGCTTCGGCAGCAGTGCGGTCCGGGAACAGGCCGGTCACCAATGGGCGGTTATCGCGGTCAGTGCCTGCCGCGGTGGTAGTAGTTGTGGGGTTGGTATTCATTATGTGATCCTCTCAAGGGTTAAAAAATAAGAGCGATTGCGCTAGCGTCATAACTCAGCCCGATGAGCGTGATGCTCAAGCCGGTTAGCTAACTCGGTGTCAGTTGCGGTCGGCACGGGCTGGGCGAGTGGCACGTCGGTTTGCAGGCGTGTTCGTCGTTGCCGCGTTGTTGCTTTTTCGCATGTCTGCGTTACCGGTGTTGGCCGTGGTGCCGGTCTGTGGGGTGCCGGAGTTACCGGTCATCGGTGCCACAGCGGGCGTCGTGCTGATGGTTGCAGGGCGATTGGCGGTGCTGTTGTTGCTTGAATTCGGGGTTACCGCATCCTTCGCATCGTTGGCCATGTCGCTGCCGCGGGCTGCCGCGGAGGGCTCAGTGCGCACAAGCGTTGCGGTATCGGCGCGGGGCACTGCCTTTTGGTTTGCTTCTTTTGCATTTTGCGGAGTGACGCCAACGGTACTCGGGGAGCCTGGGACGGCGGGGTCGGCAACGGCGGACGTCTGTGCCCATGCGCCGCCTGCCAGCAAAAGCGTTGCAGCTGCCGCAGATACGGCTTTCATACGGTAATTTGACATAGTGCTTATCTCCTGAGAGGGTTGGTTTGAAACCTGAGGACCGTTAGGGGATCTCAGCGAGCAAATCGATATTTGCCAATGCCGGGTCGCGTCCCCTTTCCTCGTTGAGAAGCAGTGTCCTCGCGCTGCAGGCTCCGTGCGGCCAACAAAATACGCGTGGTGATGTAGGCAATTGCCTCAGCAGCAAGCTGAGCTAAGCAGCGAGGCACAGCACTCTCAGGTGCGCAGGAGCATGGATTAGCGGTTTTGCTTCGCCGCGCTGTGTTAGCCAGAGAGGGGCCATTCGCAGCGATGCACCGCTACTCGGCTCCAACGCGCGTGCCTGGGGAAGAATGGGTGTCCAGCGGAGGTGCAAAAAACCGTGCTGGTTTGTCTAAAGGCCTTTTCCAAGGCTTTCAACCTTGAGCTTTCAGTCTCGCTCGAAGTCCCTGTCGCAACCGGCCTGGTGGCAAGGTAGGAAACAAATGGCGGGCAGATCTGCGCTGTAGTCAGCGCGGAATGCCACTTACCCCGAGCCGGCCCTGCAAGCGCGCACTACTGGTGGTGTATTCCAAGGGAATTTTTTGCCCTGACAGCCACTCCGCCGCTGCGAATGCCGCGAGTGCTGCCTCATGGAAACCGCTCAAAATGAGCTTGCGCTTACCGGGGTAGGCAATGGCGTCACCCACGGCGAAGATTCCGGGGATGTTGGTAGCAAAGGTTGCCGGGTCGACCACCAGCTGTTTGCGTTCCAGCGCCAAGCCCCAGTCCGCGATAGGCCCCAGACGCGGCACCAGACCCAGGCGAACCAACAACAGGTCCAGCGGCAATGCGCTCGCCTCGCCTTCTGCCGATGTATATGCCACGCCGGTGAGGCGGCCCGCGTGCTGCGCGATGTCATTGGCCACGCCAATAACGACCTTGATGCGGCCAGCCATGCGCAAGGTTTGCAGTTGCTCCAGCAGCTCGGGCGACGCGTCAAATACATCGCGGCGATGGTGCAGGGTGATGCGGCTGGCGCGTAAATGTTCGGGTGCGGTGGCGCAGGCGATGGCCGCCGCGACGGCAGGTTCCCCGCCGCCGTGCACCACGACTTGTTGCCCGGCGAGGTTCTCGCCATCGTTCAGGCGATAACGCACCTGCGTGCCTTCAAAAGCGGCGAGCCCTTCGACCTTGAGTGCGCGGGGCATGAACGCACCGACACCTGCAGCGATGAACACGGCGCGCGTTTGCAGACGGGTGCCGCCGTCGGTCTCCACCAAAAAGCCGCCTTGGGCTTGCGGCTCCAGCACGATGGCCTGCTGGCCCAGGTGCCATTGCGGGTTGAACGGACTGATTTGATCCAGCAGGCGCTGCGTCAGCTCATGGCCGGTACAGACCTTGAGGCCTGGAACGTCGTAGATGGGTTTGTCGCCATACAGTTCGGCGCATTGCCCGCCGGCGTAGGGCAGGGCGTCGATCACATGGCACGCAAGGCCTTGCAAGCCCAGCTGGAAGACCTGAAACAGGCCAACGGGACCTGCACCAATGACGACTGCGTCGGTCTTTTGCATGTTGACCTTTGTAGTTACCGATGTAAAGAAACCTGAAAGCTCTTGGTACGGCCTTCTGGAGTAATCAGTTTTCCGTTCGGCTTGCGATTGTTAAAGCCTGCGTCGCTTTGAGAGACCCCATCGACAGGCTCAGGACAAAGGGCTGAGCGAATGTCACGGTGAGCAGGGCGAGATCCATAGCGTTTCTTCACCAGTGTCCCCCTTGATCCTGCTACGCCGATCTGCCGGAGGCGTCCCCTCAAAGGGAGGACGCGCCGCAGCGCAGGGAGGATTACTTCTCGATCAGGTCGCGCTTGCCGGGCTTGCCATTCCATTCATCTGCGTCGGGTAAGGATGGCTTGCGCTTGGTGATGGCTTTCCAGCCGTGCGCGTTGGTCAAATCGGCGTTGATTTTGATGAAATCCAACTCCACGGGCGGCAGGTCTTCTTCCGCAAAGATGGCGTTGGCCGGGCATTCGGGCACGCACACCGCGCAGTCAATGCATTCGTCTGGGTTGATGACGAGCATGTTCGGCCCTTCCACAAAACAGTCGACGGGGCACACGTCCACGCAATCGGTAAATTTGCACTTGATGCAGTTTTCGGAGACGACGTGGGTCATGGCTGGCTCGTTGTTCTGGGGAAAAGGGAAATCGGGGTGGAGCTGATTTTAAGGGTTTGCTCTAGGGTCGTGGGGCAACCCTGGTGGCGTGGCGGTATCTGCGTCAGCGCTAACTCTCGCGGGTCGGCGGATAAATGAGTGCGGGGCGCTCGGGCTGGCCTGCCAGCGTGGTGGCCTCTGCGCCCGGTGTCATGGTGGCCAGCGCAGCGGCCGTTTTGCCGATGATGTGGCGCACTTCGCGGCCCTGCAGCAGCAAGTAGTCGGTAATGATGCGGCGGTGGTAGCGCCACCATACGGATTCCGCACGCATGAGCGCGCAGCGGGTTTGAGCGCTGGCGCTGCGCAACTCGTCCATGCCAACGGCGAATTCATCGGTGAGCGCGTAGTCGGCATAGCGGCGAAAACTGTCGTTGGTCCAGTAGCCATTGGGCGAGGGCTCGCCTTTGGCCAAGCTGCGACCGCGCCGCCCGCCCAGCGCGGCGATGTGCTGGTAGCCGATGCCGCGCTCCTGCACTGCCGGCACCAGTGCGTCGGCGTTGAACTGCGGAAACCTGCGCGACCCGGTGAGCTTGCGCACGTCGACTACTTGCTCCACACCTTCGTGCTCCAGCAGTGCCGCGAACTCTTCGAAGCTGTGCGTGGAGTGGCCAATGGTGAAGACCGGCGGTTGTTCAAGGTCGCTGGTGCTCATGTCGCTTCAGCGCAGCAGGGCCGCCCCTGCAGTGCGGTTACTGGCGGTATCGACCAAGATCAACGCGCCCAGTTGGCGCGAGCGTGCGTACGCCGCCGTGGGCACGGGCGACTGCAGTTGCAATTCCACATGGCCGATGGCATTCGGTGCCAGTTCGGTGGCGGGTTGCTCAGACAGGTCGTGAATATCCAGGCCATGCACGATGCGCTGCACGCGGGCCTTTACCCAGCGGTGGCCGTGCAAAGCCCAGTAGACGCGGCCTGCTACCAGCGGTTGGTCGTCCAACCAAGCCACCGTGCAGCTGAGCTGCGTTTGTGCGGGCCACGGCGCAGCGCTGTCGGGCGCGTCGAAATCGTCGCCTTGCGCTTCGGGCGTGGCAGCCAAAATCCAGTCGCCGCGCGAGACGTCAATCTCACGGTCTAGCACGATACCGGCGCTGTGGCCTGCCGTGACACCGCCGGGCTGGCGGGCGTGGTCCAAGACCTGCGCCACCAGGGCACGTTGGCCGCTGGGGAATACTTGCACTTCGGCGCCGGGTTGCGCTTCGCCTGCGGCCGTGCGGCCCCAGAACACGCGGCGGCCTTGCGATGTGTCGGAAGCGCCAGCGATTGGTTTTTCCACCCACTGCACCGGAAACGCAAGCGGCAGGCCGTGATCGGGTGCGGTGTTGGGCAATTGCTCCAGGATATGCAGCAGGCTGGGGCCGATGTAATCGCACCAGCCGGCGCGGCCTTCCACCACGTTCCAGCCTTTGAGCGCGGACACCGGTACCGTGGCGCGCATGGTAATGCCGGCTTCTTGCGCAAAAGCCGCAAGCGCGGCGCTGATGTGTGCAAACGCCAACGCCGGGTCGGCCACGGCATCAAGTTTGTTCACCGCAAACACCAGTGAGGGCACGCGCAGCAAATGCACCAGCAGGCTGTGGCGGCGGGTTTGCGGCAGCAGCGTGGGAACCGGGTTTTTCCAGTCGAGCTTGGTGGCGTCGACCAGCACCACGGCTGCGTCGGCACTGCTGGCCGCTGTGACCATGTTGCGGGTGTACTGCTCATGGCCGGGCGCGTCGCCAATGATGAACTTGCGAGCTTCGGTGGCGAAGTAACGGTACGCCACATCGATGGTGATGCCTTGCTCGCGTTCGGCAGAAAGGCCGTCGGTCAACAAAGCCAGATCAGTTTCGCCGTGACGCTGCACGCCCGCCAGATGGTCTTGCAACACGGCTTTGGTGTCTACCAGCAAGCGGCCAATCAGCGTGCTCTTGCCGTCGTCCACACTGCCGCAAGTGATGAAACGCAAGGCGGCGTCGTGATCGGTGGAAGAAACATTCACAATTTTTGAGTCTTTTTGGCTACTAGAGCTTGATAGATAAGCGCCAGCAGCTATTGAATTGATAGTGTTAGTCATTGGATGTCTTTTGGTTTTCCAGGTGCTCGGCACCGCGCGCAGAGGTCGATGCCAGTGCGGACCATGCCAGCGACCGCCGTGCAAGGGCCGCCCCGCCGCACTGGCGGTTTCCCCCATCCCGCATTGCCCAGCAATGCGAGAGAAGGGGAAAGGCGCGTAGCGACTCCGGGCGTTGCATCAAAAATACCCGTCCTTCTTGCGCTTCTCCATCGAAGCTTCGCTGGTCTGGTCGTCCATACGCGTCGCGCCGCGCTCGCTCATGTCGGCGCTCAGGGTTTCGATGACGATGTCGGCTGCGGTGGCGGCCAAGCTGGCGACCGGGCAGGTGCAGGTCACATCGCCCAAGGTGCGAAAGCGCACATCGCGTTCTTCCACCACTTCGCCATCGCGTGGCGGGGTGAGTTCGGTGACCGGCACCAGCATGCCGCGGCGGTCGACCACCTGGCGGCGGTGCGAGTAATAGAGCGACGGCAGTGCAATCTGTTCGCGCTCGATGTATTGCCACACGTCCAGCTCGGTCCAGTTGCTGATGGGGAACACGCGAAAGTGTTCGCCAGCCGCCAGGCGGGTGTTGAACAGCGTCCACAGCTCGGGGCGTTGGTCTTTGGGCTGCCACTGGCCAAAGCTATCGCGGTGCGAAAAGATGCGCTCTTTGGCGCGGGCTTTTTCTTCATCGCGGCGGGCGCCGCCGATCAATGCGTCAAAGCGGAATTCTTCAATCGATTCCAGCAGCGTGACCGACTGGTGCACGTTGCGGGGCTCGTCGGGGTGCGCCAGCCGCACGGTGCCGCGCGCCATGGAGTCTTCCACCTTGCGCACGATGAGCTTGGCACCCAGCTGTTCGGCGCGCAGGTCGCGGAAGGCAATCACTTCGGGGAAGTTGTGACCGGTGTCGATCATCAACAGCGGGTAGGGAATGCGCCCCGTGCCGAATGCTTTCTCTGCGCACTTGAGCATGACCAGCGAATCCTTGCCGCCCGAAAACATGAGCGCAGGTCGCTCAAAGGCAGCGGCCACTTCGCGCAGGATGAAGATGGTCTCTTCTTCGAGCGCGTCGAGGTGGCGGTTGCTGAGTTGATTCAACACCTGGGGTTTGGCGCGAGCAATCATACGAATTTCCAGTCAAATAGGGCTTTAGCGCTTATAGGTATTGCGCTGGTAGCTATTATTTTTAATATTTTCACAAGGATCGGAAGCGGGTCGATAAGCAGCAGATCAGCAAGCGGCAGATCGGTAAACAGAAAATTCAGTGTGCCGTGTGCAAACCGCACTCGCGGTTGTCATCACCCTTGGTCGGGTCCACGTAGTCGAAATTGTTGGGCAAGCCGTGGCGGGCGCAATAGTCGTGCAGGTCTTTGGACGACCAGTGCAGCAGCGGCGCGACCTTGATGAGGCCGTCGGGGTTGACGCTGACGGGCTCCATCTGAGCGCGCACCGCCGTGTCGGTGGCGCGCAGGGCGGTGAACCACACCTTGGGCGCGGTCTGGCGCAGGGCGCGGGTGAAGGGCTCTAACTTCACTTCTTCGGTAAACGCGGCGTGGCGCGGGTCGTCTAGCGCAGGCGTGAAACCATCCACGGCTTCGCGATGCGCGCGGGAGCGCAGCGGCAGGTAAATCTGCAGCTTGAGGCCGAGCTGCTTCGTCACTTCATCGGCAAAGCGGTAGGTGGCTTCGGTGTTGTAGCCGTTGTCCATCCACACCACCGGCACATCAGGCCTGACCTGCGCGACCATGTGCAGGATCACGGCTTCAAACGGGCGGAAGTTGGTGGTAACGATGGATTGCTCACCCAGGCCCAGCGCCCAGGCGACCAGGCCGGGCGCATCGCGGCCCAGGGTGGCGTTGACGTGGGGCAAGTCCAGCACTGATGCAGGCGAAAGCACGGCGCTCATGTCGACTCCATTACCGTCGCCTGCGCCATTTCGCGCGCAAAGTGCGGGCGCGGCTCCAGCACGTCGCCCTGATAAAACTCGCTAAAGCGTGCGAACTGGCGTTCTGCGGCGGCTGCATCCACGCCTTCGGCCAGCACCGCGCTGCTGAAACCGCTGCGGTGCATGTGCACCAACTGGTCGATCAACACATCGCCAGTAGCGCGAATGTCGCCGGCAAATTTGTAGCGGCGGCGCAGCAGCAGGGCCTGGCTGTAGGCACGGCCATCGGTGAATTTGGGGAAGCTCAGTTCCACGCGCTGCACGCCTTCCAGCGCTCCGCTGGTGCTCAGCTCGGCCACATCCACATCATTGGCAATTTGCAAGAATTTATCGCCCTCAGCGCTTATCTGGTGTGCGTTAGCAGCTATTATTTTCATAGTATTTACTGTGGTTCAGTCTTGCTCAGCCAAGGCTTCCTGGTCGGCCTTAGGGCGACGTGCACCGTTGGCAGCCAGCTTGAAGTCGTCGTGACCCAAGCGGCGCAAAGCATCGATGAAAAATTCACCCGGATTGCGCACGGTGCGGTAGGTGCTGAGCAGCGCTTCGATGACATCGGGCACTTCGGCGGCCGTGAACGACGGACCGACGACTTTGCCGCCAATAGCGGGGCCCGACAAGGTGGAGCCATCGGCCCCGCCCAGCGTGATTTGGTACCACTCCTTGCCATCCTTGTCCACGCCCAGAATGCCGATGTGGCCGCTGTGGTGGTGACCGCACGAGTTGATGCAGCCGCTCATGTGCAGGTCAATCGGGCCCAGGTCAAACAGCTCGTCCAGGTCCTGATACCGCTCGGTGACGGCTGCGCCAATGTGCAGCGAGCGGGCATTGGCCAGCGAGCAGTAATCGCCGCCGGGGCAAATGATCATGTCGGTCAGCAAACCGATATTGGGCGACGCTAAACCGAGCCCGCGGGCGGCGTCGTACAGCGCGGGCAGGTCGGACTCGAACACCCACGGCAGCAGAAGGTTTTGCTCATGCGTGAGGCGCGCCTCGGCCGCGCTGAACTGCTCGGCCAGTTCTGCCAAGGCTTCCAGCGTGGCGGCATCGGCATCGCCCGTGGCAAAACCGGGGCGCTTGAATGACAGGGTGACGGTCTTCAAACCGGGCAATTTGTGCCCGCGCACGTTTTGCTTGATCCAGCGCTGGTACAGCTGGCCTGCGGGGTCTACCTTGAAGGGCAGGTTGGCGGCTTTGAGCTCGGGCACGTGGAAGTTGGCGGTGACGCGATCGAGCTCTTGCTGCGTGATGGTGTGCGGCGCGCCGTCCATGTCCACGATGTTTTTGTATTCCTGCTCCACCGCGTCGATAAATTTCTGGCCTTCGCTTTTGACCAGAATTTTGATGCGGGCTTTCCATTTATTGTCGCGCCGGCCATAGCTGTTGTAGGTGCGAATCACGGCTTCGATGTAGTTCAGCAGTTGGTTCCACGGCAAAAATTCGCGCACCACACTGCCAATAACCGGGGTGCGACCCATGCCGCCGCCGACGCGCATGGTGAAGCCCACGCTGCCGTCTTCGGCTACGCGCGCTTGCACGCCAATGTCGTACCAGCCAATGGCGGCGCGGTCTTCTTCGGCACCGTTAAAAGCAATCTTGAATTTACGCGGCAGGTAGGTGAACTCGGGGTGTAGCGAGCTCCACTGGCGGGTGATTTCGGCGAACGGGCGCGTGTCGACGATGCCGTCTTCTGCAATACCTTCATACGCATCACATGTGATGTTGCGAATGGCGTTGCCGCTGGTTTGAATGCCGTGCATGCTGACGCTGGCGAGCAAATCCATCACATCGGCTGCGCGGGTGATGGGAATCCAGTTGAACTGCACGTTGGTGCGCGTGGTGAAGTGGCCGTAGCCGTAGCTCAGCGGCGGTGCGGCAAGGGTGGCACCGGGCTGCGCAGCTTCCAAGGCGTTTTGGGTGGCTTGTGCCTCGGCCAGCAATGCGGGATCGGGCTTGTCGTACTCGCGGGCGATGTGCGCCAGCGTGCGCAGTTGCAGGCTGCTGATCTCACCGTAAGGCACCGCAATGCGGGCCATGGGGGCATAGCGTTGGAGGTACCAGCCGTTTTGCAGGCGCAACGGGATGAACTGCTCATCCGTCAGCTCACCGCTTTGCCAGCGCTCCAGTTGGTCACGAAATTGCTCGGCGCGCAGTTTGACAAATTTCTTATCGAAGTCGGTGTATTGGTACATGAAGATAAAACCAGAAGATCAAATCGAAACCAGCTTGATGCCGGCAAACGCCAGCAGTACAGAAAGAGCAGAGCGCACCAGCCGCTCAGGCGTGCGCGACACCAGCCGCGAGCCCAGCCAAATGCCGGGCAGGGAGCCCGCCAGCAGCTGCGCGAGCAACGCCCAGTCCACCGAACCAAGCGACGCATGGCCCAGGCCCGCTACCAGCGTGAGCGGCACCGCGTAGGCAATGTCGGCCGCAACAATTCGCGGAAGCGGCAAGTGCGGGAACACTAGCAGTAGCACGGTGACGCCAATGGCGCCGGCACCTACCGATGTAAAGGTCACCATGACCCCTATCAATGCGCCCAGCAATACCGGCAGGCTCCAGTGGCGTGGCCGCGTGGCGTCCGCCCCGTCGCCTTTGCGTGAGTTTGCGAGCGACGCTTGTTTTTCCGAAGAAAACGCCACCACCTTGTAAAGCATGGCTGCGGCGGTAAACAACAAGGCCACGCCCAAGGTGCTGGTCATCAAATGCTGAACACGCTCGCTGGTCGGGCCCAATCTGGAGAGAGCCCAAAGTGCCAGTAGTGCAGCAGGAACGCTGCCACAGCACAGCAAACCGACCACATTCCATGGAACCAAGCGCTGGCGCGCCATGCTGACCGTGCCGCCCATCTTGGTGAAGGCGGCGAACAAAAGATCGGTGCCGATCGCGAGGTACGGCTTTACGCCAAAGAAGAAAATCAGCACCGGCGTCATCAGGGAGCCGCCGCCCACTCCCGTCAGGCCAACGATGAAGCCGACAAGAAAGCCAGCAAGGATGAGCGCGAAATCGGGCATGGCCGCCACTTTAGAGGGCGTCCATATGGTTGCAAACGACTATTTGGTTGTTCCTATATGCGAATAAGCTTATTAGCGAACACTTCTGTGCCGATTCAACAGGTGTTGAAGCGGTCTGCAGCCATAGCGTTAGCCAGCTTGGTTTCCAGCGGCAGCGGTTCCTGGTGCACCAGAGCCGCCAGGATTTCGCCGCAAAGCACCGCACGGCTAAGGCCGCGAGCACCCATACCCGTGCACAGCCAGAGGCCGGTAAGCGTGACCGCAGCGACCGGTCCCACTAGCGGCAACCGGTCTGGCACGGTGCAGCGCACGCCGGCCCAGCTGCGAAGGCTTGGGTTGGCTGGATCAAAGGCGGCGCTAAGTGCGTGAGCCGCAGCAGGCAGCAGTTTTCCGAGATGTTGCAAATTGACAGCATGGGCCCGCTGCTGGTCGTCCAGCGTTACTGGCAGCTGTGACTTGCCGCGTTCAAAAGTGGAGCCGGCGTGCCAGGCAATACCTCCATCAACAGGAATATGCGCAGTTAAGGCTCCCCGGCCGTTCACGGGAAAAGGCGGCAAGGGTGTGCCGGCACTTTGCAACCCCCACGACATTTGCCCGCGAATTGCCTGCAGTGGAAGCAGTGGGAGTCCCGCAGTGCTCAACAGAGCCGCACTCGCCGGCCCCGCGGCGACGACTACCATTTCCGCTTCTGCCCACACCGTGCCATCTTCAGCATGTGCTTGCCAGAGGGGCTGGCCTTGGACGCTTGTTCGATGCGAAAGAGTTGCCACGACTTTTATCGGGCGGAAATCGATGCCGGGTTGGGCCATCAAGGCCGCGACCAGCCGTGCCGGCTTGACCCAGCCCGCCTGCCAGTGCCAGCAAGCGGTATCCCCCGTTGGAAAATGTGCGTCGGCTAGTTGATGCGCCGTCGCTGGCTGACTCCAGTCGTCTCTTGCGTCAGCGATCTGCTGCTCGGCGTCCTGCGTGTCCGCTTGCGCTGACGCGCTCCAGGCAGTCGGCAGCGCCGATTTTCCAGGGGGGCGGCGCTCGAGCACACCGCTACGCGACCAGTCTTGTCCGGCTTGCAACAATTGCGTGCAAGCGTGAACCGTTGCGCGGACTCCCGCGCGGGAAATGCGGGACACCGCGTTATCGTCAGCAGCAAGGTTGGGACCAAACAGACCCACCGGCAAGCCAGAAGCACCCGACGCGGGCGTGGCGGACGAATCCAGCACCACCACGTGCCAACCACGCCGCGCCAAACTGGCTGCCGCGGATGCACCCGCCAAACCGGCCCCCACCACTATGCAGCGGCCCGGCAGAACGGGCGCTGAGGGCTTTTGTGCGCTAGCTTTGGCCTCGGCCGCAGTTTTCAGTGGCCAGTGGGGTGCGTAACGGCTTTCCCATACCTCTGGCGTGTTGCCCGCCTTTACAGGCACGGGCGCAGTAAACCCACATTGCCTGTACAGCCCTAATTCGGACTCCCCAAGCGAGTCGCTGACCAAGCGTGCCCCTAGGGCGCAGCAGCGTGCAATCGCCTTGAGCTGGGCGGCTTCGTCCGGCGCGACTGATGCACCTTTGCGAACTCTGCGTACCGTGTCCATGCGCCACGCCTGCTCACGCAAAAAAAGATGCGTATTGCCAATGCACACGGTCAGCAGAACGTGACCGTCCTCAAAATTCAGGCGGTGGATGCCCGCAACCAAGCCCCAAGCCTGCTGCGCAAGCGCATCGGCAAGTGGGGTCATGTTGTTGTCAAAGGCGCGGACTGGAGCCGCCTGCGCGTTAACCACTCGCGCTCCATGGGGCACCAGCAGCACGTAATGCAGTACCCGGCAGCGTTGTGGGTCACGCCGCCACGCGGCCCAAGTCCGCAAGAAGTTCAGGCTCGCACAAGGGCTTGGGGCGTCATGGATTTCAAGCGTACGCCACTGCCGTGCACCAGACCAGGTTTTTGGCATGTCACAGGCGCGCTGAAGGTCGATCATCGACAAGGACCTGGGGCATAAAGATACCAGCGAGGCGCGGTGAGCCCGGCTGCGGCGCACTCTCCGCGAGCATGGCGTAGCCGCAGATTGGTGCGGCGCTCGGTGTTTTAGGCGCTGGGCGGCACGTAACCCTGGACCGCATCGGCACCGCCACCGAAGAAATGCTGCTCCATTTGGCGTGCCAAGTACTGGCGGGCTCGGGCATCAGCTAGGTTCAATCGGTTCTCGTTGACCAGCATGGTCTGGTGCTTGAGCCATGCGGCCCAGGCCTCTTTGCTGACACCTTCCCACAGGCGTTTGCCAAGCTCGCCGGGGTAGGGGGGAAAGTCCAATCCCTCGGCTTCTTTGCCAAGTTTGATGCATTGAACGGTGCGTGCCATATAGATGTTCTCGTGAATTTGGTTATTAGCTATCGGGTATTAAAAACTGACTTCTAAGTCGTTCCAGTTTTTAGGCGATTTTTTCAGAATAGGCGGTTCTCAGGGTGTGTGCCCTGCCGGAACTACCTTCCTAAGCCCATTTCATGCTACTTCGCCGTAACTTTATCAAGTTTCCTTTCGCCGCCGCCCTGACTACCAGTTTGTCCCTGGTGTCTTTGCCAACGTTTGCCCGAGAGGTCACCCTGCTCAACGTGTCTTATGATCCCACTCGTGAGCTTTACACCGCGTTCAACAAAGCGTTTGCCAAGCACTGGAAGGCCGAGTCGGGCCAGGTTGTGACAATTCAGCAGTCGCACGGCGGCTCCGGTAAGCAAGCGCGCTCCATCATTGACGGTCTGCAGGCGGACGTCTCAACGTTGGCACTAGCAGGCGATACGGACGCACTGCGTACGGTCGGCAAGTTGATACCCGACGGCTGGCAAAAGCGCTTGCCCCATAACGCGTCGCCTTACACCTCGACCATCGTGCTGGTGGTGCGCAAGGGCAACCCCAAACAAATTCGTGACTGGGATGATCTGGTCAAGTCGGGGGTGACGGTGATTACGCCCAACCCGAAGACTTCGGGCGGCGCGCGCTGGAACTACTTGGCCGCCTGGGAGTTTGCGCGCCGCAAGTACGGCGGCGATGCGCAGGCCGAAGCTTTTGTGGGCAAGCTTTACGGCAACGTGCCGGTGCTCGACTCAGGGGCTAGGGGATCGTCCACTACCTTCGCGCAGCGTGCGCAGGGAGACGTGTTTATCTCTTGGGAAAATGAGGCCTATTTGCTGAAGAAAGAGTTTGGCGACAAGTTTGAAATCATCACACCGTCGCTCAGCATTCTTGCGGAGCCAGCAGTGTCCGTCGTTGACAAGGTGGTCGACAAAAAGGGGACGCGCAAGATTGCCGAGGCCTACCTACGTACTTGTACGGCGAAGAAGGCCAGGACATTGCCGGAAGCAATTTTTATCGTCCCGCCGCGTCTGAAAAGGCAAAATCGAAATACGCGAAGCAATTTCCAAAAGTAGACATATTCGAGATCGACAAGGTGTTTGGAGGATGGCCCCAAGCAGCAAGGGACCACTTTGCGGACGGCGCAAGTTTTGATCGTATTTACACTAAAAAATAGGCAAGCGCGATTCCTGCCTTTCTTTCATGTGCGGCTAACAGTCTGAGAAATGTCAGCTTGCACAGGCCTGCATAGTGGTGGGCCCTGCATCCACTGGGATCCAGTCTCCAAGGGGGCGGCAACGCCCGGCAACACAAAGATCGTAATCACGCACGTAAGGCGAACGTGCCAGCACGACTGTTTTGCGCCACGGGTCATCCAACCCATAGTGCCACACGCCTTTCTCCAGCTGGGCATTGGGCGGAGGATCCATACCGGCTCCCGATCCGCGGATACGGGCACCTGTCAAGAAGAGCCAATCACCAGCCACGGTGTAGTCCTCATTCCATTCAATTTTTTCAATGGAGTGGTACCAACGCAAGGTGACTTGGGCAGCCGGCACGCGCACTGCGAGCGCCCCGGCTGTCAGGCACAAGGCAGCAATGAGCAAGGTTTAGCGCGCAGCGGGTGTTGGAGGGGTGCGACGGGCTTTGAAGCCGTGCCACACCACCAGCAGCGCGGCCAGTCCAAGCCCGAGCTCATCCGTTGCGGGCAACGCGGCCACCAGGAAGCCTGCCGCCACCAATGCCATAGCCCGTTCCCATATGGCCAGCGGGCGAATCCAGTAGCCAATAGCGGCTCCGCCCCACAGCAAGATAGCAACGATCGCCTTGAACACGATGTAGGCCGTAGCGGTCCAGCCTCCATCGCCTTGCAGCATCAATGCCGGTGCGTACACCGCCATGAACGGAATTACAAACCCCGCTATGGCAATGCGCAGCGCCTGAAAACCGATTCGCATCGCCGAGGCACGCGCAATCGGTGCTGCTGCGAAGGCCGCCAGTGCTACCGGGGGCGTCAAATCCGCCATGATGCCGAAGTAAAAGACAAACATGTGCGAGACGATCAGCGGCACGCCCAGCTCTAGCAAAGCCGGAGCAGCCAGGGAGCTGGTGATGATGTAGTTCGGAATGGTCGGAATGCCCATGCCCAGCACCAGACACACCAGCATCGTCAGCACCAAGCTTAGAAACAGACTACTTTCTCCCATTTGGATGATGTAGCCGGCAAACAAAGTGGCTGATCCTGTTAGCGTGAGCACCGCAATGATCACGCCGACCAAGGCACATGCGACGCCGACTGGCAAGGCATGCCGGGCGCCTTCCGCCAGTGCATGCAAGGCCATTTTTAGCGTCTCACGTCCGCCGCGCAGGAACCACAGCGCGACGCCCATGGCAAGCGCCAGCAACATGATCGCGATGATTCCGTACTGAAAAAACGCCGAGGCTGCCAAGCCGATCAAAATCCAGAACATGAACTGCAGCGGTTTGGCACCAAAGCGAGGGGCCATGGCGGCCCCGAAAATCAAGACCACCGTCAGTGCCAAACCCACCATGCCGGAAAACAAGGGCGTGTAGCCCGCGAAAAGCAGCCAGACTAGCACTGCCAGCGGCAATATGAGGTACCAACGCAGTTTGATCGCAGTCCATGGATTGGGGCACTCCTCCTTGGGCATGCCGACCAACCCACGGCGTCCAGCTTCCAGGTGCACCATCACAAAAGCTGTGAAGAAATACAGCATGGCCGGAATCGTCGCTGCCTTGCAAATCTCCAGGTAAGGCACGTCAATGGTTTCGGCCATGATGAAAGCTACAGCGCCCATCACGGGGGGCATGATCTGTCCGCCCATGCTGGCCGTGGCCTCCACGCCACCTGCAAATTCAGCGCGGTAGCCAAAGCGTTTCATCAGCGGAATCGTGAACTGACCGGTGGTCACCACGTTGGCCACGCCCGAGCCATTAATGGTGCCCATCAAGCCCGAGGACACCACCGACACCTTGGCGGGTCCGCCTTTGGTGTGGCCAAACAGTCCCAGTGCGAAGTCTGTGAACAGCTGGATCATGCCGGCGCGTTCTAGAAAAGCACCAAACAAAATGAACAGAAAAATGTACGACGACGAAACATACGTTGGCGTACCGTAGATGCCCTCAGTACCGAAGGACAGTTGCCCCACAATCTGGTCCAGTCCATATCCGCGGTGGGCCAAAACGGCGGGCAAATACTGCCCTACGAGCGCATACAGCAAAAATGTGGCGCACACCAGCGGCAGGGCAATGCCCATGATGCGCCGCGCTGCCTCAAACACCAGCACGATGAGAATCAAACCAATCACCATGTCGCTGCGCGTGAGGTCTCCCGCGCGTTGTACAAGGTCGGCTTCAAACACCCACTGGTAAAGCCCGGTGATAAAGCCGATTGCGCCAATACCCCAACCCAGCCAGCGCTGGCGCGCAGGCGGATACAGCACAAAGGTCACCAGCAGCAAGAAGCCCACGTGGACACCGCGCACCACGCTGCTCGAGAGTGGGCTGAACGCGGCGGTGACGATCTGAAAAACGGAGAACGCAACGGCAACCCAGAACAGAGCGCCGGCAAATGCCGGCGGTTCTGCGTTGGGTGTTTGCAGCTGCGCATCGGCCGGAGCCGAGGCAGTTGCAGCGATCATTTGAGTACGCCAGCCTCGCGGTAGTACTTGGCAGCGCCTGGATGGAACGTGACCTCAGTGCCCTGCATGGCGGTGGCACGATCAATGCCCTTGGCCGCGTTGTGTGCGGCCACCATGGTGGGCAGGTTCTCGAACATCGCCTTGGTCATCATGTAGACATCTTCTTCTGGCACGCCAACGTGGCTCACCAGGAAGTTGCGGATCGCCACTGTGGGTACGTCTTCCGTCTGGCCTTCGTAAGTTCCTGCTGGAATGAAGGCGGGCTGGTACGCCGCGTCGCCTACTTTTGCCACCACTTCGGCCGGCACACTCACCACCACGATTTTGACCGACGTGGCCAGATCGCGAATGGATGAGACCCCCAAGCCGGCAGACTGCAGCGTGACATCGAGTTGGCGGTTTTTCATCAGCTCAACCGATTCACCAAATGCCAAATATTCAACTTTTGCAAAGTCTTTGTACGACAAGCCAGCCGCCTTGAGAACCGCGCGCGCGTTGAGTTCGGTGCCGGACTTGGGTGCACCTACCGAGATGCGTTTGCCCTTGAGGTCTGCCAGCGTTTTGATGTCAGAGTCTGCGTTGGCGACGATCTGGATGAAGTTGGGATAAATGCCCGCCACCACGCGCAGTTTCTTGAGGGGCGTGGCAAAACCAGCTTCGGTGTTGCCGTTCCAGGCATCCGAGAGCGCGTCACCGAGTGTGAAGGCGATCTCGCCGCGACCGGCTTGCAGCAGGTTCAGGTTTTCTGCGGACGCTTTGGTTGACTGAACCGTAGCCTTGGCGTCCGGGATCGCCTTGGCGTACAACTGGGACAGAGCCACACCCATCGGGTAATACACGCCGCTTTGCCCGCCGGTGAGCACGTTGATGAATTTTTGCTGCGCGAGTGCCAGTTTTGACAGCGTAAGGGTGGAGCTTGCCAAAGCCCCGACTAAAAGCGTGCGTCGAGGTAGCTTGTACGCAGTAAAAATATTTCGCATGGAGTCTCCGGATTTCACGTTTACAAAAAGGCGGCGCACTGCGCCACAGGATCCAAAAATGTAAGCCACGTGAAAGGGTTAATCATTGGTAAAGACCCTAGAGCGGCTTGCAGGACATTCATTCGCCTTATCGCTGGTGGTTTGGTCAGCTTGCGCAGACCGGGTGTCGCGTTGCAGACAGCTCGTGGAGCCGGCGTGCAGGTGTCATGGCGCAAACGCGCACCGCGCGGTGGCATTGCGGGCATGGACCCGAAGCTTCAGTACGTGTGGCTTATGCCAATAAAGGCATGAATATAAAAATATATATTCTTTTGAGTTCTTAAGTCCCCGCTTGAAAATAGTAGCTTCCGCAGCACCCTTGGCGTTATGCCCGCAGCTTTCATGAAAATTCGTTTCGCCCTTGCCTCCATCGCCCTCGGTATCAGCTCGATAGCTTCCGCACAGTCTTCCTTGTTAAACGTCTCCTACGACGTGGCACGCGAGTTTTACAAGGACTACAACCCGGCGTTCATTGCGCATTACAAGAAGACCACCGGCAAAGATATTAAAGTTGATCAGTCGCACGCCGGCTCCAGCGCCCAGGCCCGCGCCGTCAATGATGGGCTCGCGGCAGACGTGGTCACGATGAACACCACGACAGATGTGCAGTTCTTGGCGGACAACGGCGTAGTAGCCAAAGACTGGCAGAAAAAATTTCCTGACAACGCCTCTCCCACAACATCCACCATGTTGTTCATGGTGCGCAAAGACAATCCCAAAGGCATCAAGGATTGGGACGACCTCGTCAAACCCGGCGTCAAGGTTATCGTCGTCAATCCCAAGACGGGCGGTAACGGGCGCTACGCTTATCTTGCGGCATGGGGATCCGTGCGCGAGAACGGGGGCACCGACGCTCAGGCTGCTGAGTTCGTCTCAAAGTTGTACAAAAACGTTCCTATTCTGGCCAAAGGCGGGCGTGACGCCACTGCCACTTTCGTACAGCGAGGCATCGGCGACGTATTGATCACGTTCGAATCGGAAGTTGTATCCATTGAGCGCGAATTTGGGGCCGGCAAGATCGACGCGGTGTACCCGTCGGTCAGCATCACGGCTGAAAACCCGGTGGCTGTCGTCGAGCGCACGGTGGCCAAAAAAGGTACGACTGAGTTGGCGAAGGCTTATCTTGACTACCTGTATTCGGAAGAGGGGCAGGAAATTGCGGCCAAACACGCCGTTCGCCCCCGCTCGGAAAAAGTGCTGGCGCGTCATGCAGACGTGTTCAAGCCCATCAAACAGTTCACGGTCGCCAAATATTTCGGCAGCCTGACCGAAGCGCAAAAGGTGCATTTCAACGACGGCGGAGAGTTCGACAAGCTCTACACCGTAGGCAAGTAAGCCATGGCGTCTGCAACCGCCGCACCCGCTGTGCGGGCGACGAAGCGCGCCCGTCGGCGTGTACTTCCCGGCTTTGGCCTCACACTGGGCTATACGCTTTTTTACCTGAGCGTGGTCGTATTGATCCCGTTGTCTGCCTTGGTGTTCACCACGTTCACGCTGACCTGGGACCAATTTTGGACCGCCGTAGCGTCGCCTAGGGTCTTGGCTTCCTACCGGCTAACCTTTGGAGCGTCACTGCTGGCGGCTTCGGTGAATCTTGTGTTTGGGCTGCTCATCGCATGGGTGCTGGCGCGCTACCAGTTTCCCGGAAAGCGGATCGTCGATGCGTTGGTCGACCTTCCTTTTGCGCTGCCCACTGCCGTAGCCGGTATTGCGCTTACCTCGCTGTTAGCGGGTAATGGCTGGATCGGCAGCCTTTTGGAGCCGCTCGGCATCCAGTTGGCGTTCACGCCCGCTGGCATTGTGATAGCGCTCATCTTCATCAGCCTACCGTTCGTGGTGCGTACGGTGCAACCGGTATTGGAAGACACAGAAAGGGAGCTGGAAGAAGCGGCCGCCAATTTGGGCGCGACGCGCTGGCAGGTGTTCACCAAGGTTCTGCTTCCTTCCATTGCCCCGGCCCTCCTTACCGGGTTTGCCATGGCTTTTGCACGTGCAGTGGGCGAGTACGGTTCCGTTATTTTTATCGCCGGCAACGTCCCCATGGTGTCTGAAATTACGCCTCTCATCATCATCGGCAAGCTCGAGCAATACGACTATGCCGGCGCGACGGCAGTGGCAGTCGTCATGCTGGTCATCTCTTTCGTTTTGCTGCTTCTCATCAACGCCCTGCAGGCATGGCGTCGGCGGCGCGAGGGCGCGGCATGACTGCAAATTTGAAAACCAGCGCCCGCCGAAACGCTGCGCGGGCAGGTACCACGGAAGCGCCGTGGGTTCGGGTGCTGTTGATCGCCATCGCGCTGGGGTTCATGCTGTTGTTTCTGGTGCTTCCGCTGGCCGCCGTGTTTGCCGAGGCACTGCGCAAAGGGTTTGATGCGTATTTGGCGGGTCTTCGTGAGCCGGACGCCTGGTCGGCGATTCGACTGACGCTGCTGACGGCAGCCATTGCCGTTCCGCTCAACCTTGTGTTTGGTGTGGCGGCGGCTTGGTGCGTTGCGAAATACGAATTCAGAGGCAAGGCGTTTCTTACGACCCTGATCGATTTACCGTTTTCGGTGTCGCCGGTGGTTGCGGGCCTCACCTATGTGCTCATGTTCGGTGCCAATGGCTGGATTGGACCGTGGCTGATTGCGAATGACATCAAAATCATTTTCGCGGTGCCCGGCATCGTGCTCGCCACCGTTTTCGTAACCTTCCCTTTTATTGCTCGTGAGCTGATTCCTCTAATGCAAGCACAGGGCAACGATGAAGAGCAGGCCGCAGTGGTGTTGGGCGCTAGCGGGTGGCAGACGTTTTGGTACGTCACTTTGCCCAATATTAAATGGGGCTTGGTGTACGGAGTTATTTTGTGCAACGCCCGCGCGATGGGAGAGTTTGGCGCAGTGTCTGTCGTTTCAGGTCACATCCGTGGGCAGACCAACACCATTCCGCTCCATGTCGAGATTTTGTACAACGAGTACCAGTCCGTGGCAGCCTTTGCTGCAGCGTCGCTTTTGGCCTTGCTGGCTTTGGTCACGCTGGTGATTAAGAGCGTGGCCGAATGGCGTCAAGAGCAGCAATTGCGAGCTACGGCCGACTTGGCACCCGAGCGGCCCCATTCAGCAGCCAGCGCGGCGACCCACTTTGTGCCCGCTGCTTCAGGAGAAAGTTTGTGAGTATTGAAATTCGAAATGTCAGTAAACAGTTTGGCGACTTTCGCGCGCTCGACGACGTGAACCTCGATATCGATTCGGGCGAGCTGATCGCACTGCTGGGGCCCTCGGGCTGCGGGAAGACCACATTGCTGCGCATCATCGCTGGCTTGGAAACACCGGACCACGGCAGCATCCATTTCTCAGGCGAAGACACCACCGACGTTCACGTACGCGAGCGTGGTGTGGGATTTGTGTTTCAGCATTACGCGCTGTTCCGCCATATGTCGGTTTTCGAGAACGTCGCCTTCGGCTTGCGCATGAAGCCTCGCAAAATGCGACCATCCGAAGCACAAATCAAAAAGAAGGTGAAGGACCTGCTGGAGCTCGTGCAGCTCGATTGGCTTGCCGAACGCCACCCCTCGCAGTTGTCTGGCGGCCAGCGCCAGCGCATTGCGCTGGCTCGCGCACTTGCGGTGGAGCCCAAAGTTTTGCTGCTGGATGAGCCCTTCGGCGCGCTGGATGCCAAAGTGCGAAAGGAGCTGCGCCGCTGGCTGCGGCGTTTGCACGATGAATTGCACGTCACCAGCATTTTCGTGACGCATGACCAGGAGGAAGCGCTGGAGGTAGCGGATCGCGTTGTGGTGATCAACAAGGGGCGCGTAGAGCAAAGCGGAACGCCGCAAGAGGTGTGGGATCACCCGGCAAGCCCCTTCGTTTACGGATTTTTGGGGGATGTCAATCTGTTTCATGGCCGTGCACATGAGGGAGCCATCGACATCGGAGGCATGCAACTGGCTGCGCCTGAACACGGCGATGCGCAAAACCAAGCCGCCCAGGCCTATGTTCGACCGCACGATCTGGACGTGGAGCGTCCTGGAGTAGGGGAAACCGTGCCGGCGCGGGCTCTTTTGGCGCGTCTTACCCGCGCCATCGTGGTGGGGCCCATTGCTCGCTTGGAACTTATAGCGGTCTCGCGCTCCAAATCAGCTGACAATACCGAGGCTGAAACCGACCCTGAAACGATCATTGAAGCGCAGATTCCAGCGCAGCAGTTTCGGGATATGGCGTTTCGCGAGGGCGAAACACTGCTGGTGACCCCTCGGCGCGCAAAAGTTTTTCTGGATCAAGCCGCTGGCATCTAATGCGCTTGGGCGCAGTCCATTTCTTACCTTCCGGGAGCGTGATGATTTTCGATTGGTTCACCACGGCGCCACGCCGTATGTTGGCACTGATGTGCGCAGTCAGCATCGCTTTGCTGGTTTACGGCCTTTACCTGCAGCACGTGGTTAACCTTGATCCGTGTCCGATGTGTATCGTTCAGCGCTACGCGTTGGTTGCGGTGGCAGTGTTTACCGGACTCGCCAGTGCGATGAGTCGTGCGGGAACACGAGGCGTATGGTCTTTTTTAGCGCTGCTAGGAGCCATGTTTGGTGGTTTTACCGCTGCGCGCCAGAGCTGGTTGCAGTGGTACCCGCCCGAATTCGCAACGTGTGGACGTGACTTTTACGGGATGATCGAGAACTACTCGATCAGCCGTGCAATCCCCATGATTTTTCGGGGTTCTGGCGATTGCACAGCCATCGACTGGACCTTTCTGGGCTTGTCGATTGCCAACTGGTCTTTTCTGAGCTTCCTTGGCTTCTCCGTCATGTTGATGTTGGTGTTGCTGACCGGCGGTCGCCGCGCGCGAGTGTCGGCTATTTAGGGTGATGTTGACTGGGGCTCAAGAGCTGCAGTGGGACACTTCCCTGCCGCCATGGCAGATGTTTGTGCATGACAGCTGAAAAGCTGTTGCTGCTGAGCCAGCGCTCCAGCCAGGTTTTTAAATGGGTGAATGGCAGGCGATCCCATCGCTGCCCATCTATGGCGGCAAACTGACGCACAAACGGAAAAATCGCTGCGTCTGCGAGCCCTGTTTTCTCGGTGCACAAGGCGGCCTGTCGCTCCAGGCGGCCGTTCAGGGCACCTAGCCATTTGCCCGCGTCGCTCCATGCCTCGTCTACCTCCGCAGCGCTGTGGCGCTGTGGATACTTGCACCGGTCCAGTGCCTGTTTAAAAACGCCGTCGCACGACGTAATCAAAAGATGCGCGTCCCGTTGCGCGGCTTCGTTCTGTGGGTACATCCAGCCAGCGGGGTCGTCTCGCGATAGAGCCCACTGCATGATGCTGAGGCTCTCTTCGAAAATTTGGCCGTTTGGCATTTGAAGCACTGGTACGGTCGCCTTCGGCGATACGAGCAACAAGGCAGTCGGCTTGTCCCCCAACACCACCTCGCGTAGCTCTACCGATATTTCGCTGATCGCCAAGGCGAGCCTGGCGCGAATCGCATAGGGGCAGCGACGGAATGAATAAAGAATGGGCAATTCGGGCATGTGAAATGTTGCCGGCACACCCTGTTCCAGACGTCGCCAGGCACGCTTGCACGCTTGCACGCTTGCACGCTGGCACGCTGGCAATTATTAAGGCTTTCTGCTCAGAAAAAAACGAAACGACCTCTGTTTGTATGCCACGTCAGCGAATCAATATGTCGACCCCAAGAATAAACTGTGTCGTCAGCGTGTTTCCACTCATCGCTTTTTTCCAATGATTATGAAATTTTTCGAACGAGCCGCGGCCGCAAAACTCAATGCCATTCTTAGCGGCCAAGCCGCTATCGAGTTCAGTCCGCAGGCAGATATTTTGTGGGCCAATGACCATTTTTTACGCTGCTTTGGTTACACCCTTGCAGAGCTTCGCGGTAGGAAGCACAGTAGCTTGGTAGAGCCCTCGGAGGTTGACAGTCCCGCTTACCGCGCATTTTGGGACGCGCTGCGGGCGGGCAAGGCGCAATCGGCGGAATTTCGTAGGGTCGGCAAAGGGGGGGAGACCGTGTGGATTCAGGCAAGCTACACGCCCATAACCAACTGGCGCGGGCGAGTCACCAAAATCATAAAGCTTGCTCAAGATACGACTGCGAGGAAAAGTCGCGATTTGCTGCTTGTAGGAAAAATTGAAGCAATTGACAGATCCCAGGCAGTGATCGAGTTCGAGACGGATGGGACGATCATCACAGCCAATGACAATTTTCTCAACGCGCTGGGCTATCGTTTGGGTGACGTGCAGGGTCAGCATCACCGCATGTTTCTCTACGATGAAGACGCTCGCAGCCTGCAGTACCAAACTTTCTGGCAACGGCTGGGCTCCGGAGAATTTCAGGCGGCGGAGTTTCGCCGCCTCCACCAAAGCGGGCGTGAAGTTTGGATTCAAGCGTCATACAACCCCGTTTTCGACGAACAGGGACGCGTGGTGCGCGTAGTCAAATTTGCGACAGAGGTGACCCAGCAAGTACAACTGCGCAAGAGCTTTGAGCTGCTCTCGTTGGTAGCGAACGACACGGACAATTCTGTGGTAATTACAGATGCGCAAGGTCGGATTGAATATGTCAACCCCGGGTTCACCAAGCTGTCCGGTTTTTCAGCGGCCGAGGTGTATGGCAAAAAACCCGGCTCCATGTTGCAGGGTGCTCACACCGACCGCGCTGTGGTGGCTCGGCTGCGAAGCCAGTTAGACGCACGTGAAGCGTTTCAAGAGCAGATACTTAATTACACCAAAAGCGGAAAGCCTTATTGGATCTCGCTTAACGTCAATCCTGTGTTGGACACAAAGGGGGTACTTCTGAAATTTGTCTCGGTGCAGGCCGACATTACTTCCACAAAAATGCAGACACAGGAAGATGCGACGCGGCTCGAAGCCATTCGGGGCAGCACGGCCACAGCAGATTGGTCTGCCAAAGGAAAACCAATTGACGTAAGTCCGATTCTTCTGTCGCTTCTAGGCGTTTCAGACCTCGGCACTGGCCATTCCTTGTTGTCAGACATCTATGACCAAATCATGTTGTGTGAAAACGCGTCCCAGCTGGCTCGAGGAACTAGCCTCAACACCGAGTTGAAAGCAACGCGCGCAGACGGTGGGGCGCTGCGACTGCGCGCCACAGTAAACGCTGTCTTCTCGGTAGACGGCAGTTTGTCAAAGATTGCGATGTATGCGACGGACGTGACGGCACAGCATCAAACGTTGGAGCGCATCAGCGAGGTGGTGAAAACGATCAATGGATTGGCGATGCAAACCAACCTGTTGTCGCTTAACGCAGCCATCGAGGCTGCGCGTGCCGGGGACAAAGGCAGGGGTTTTGCAGTTGTCGCCGGAGAAGTTCGCGCACTCGCGCGTCGTTCTGCCGACTCGGCCGGGGAAATTGCGCAAATGCTGCAGTAATGAAGTTCTACCCCGGTTTGTGCGCGCTTGCACATCATTGGTGCGTCAACGGTTGTTCAACCTAATTCGAAAGAAACGATGGAAAGGCAAACGGACATTGAGCTTTTTTCCCGTTTGGAGCAGCTCAACCGCATTGGCGCATCGCTGTCACGAGAACGCAATATCGAGCGCCTTCTCGAAAATATTTTGGAGGCTGCAAAAACCCTGACCGGAGCCGATGGCGGCACGCTCTACAGTGTTTCTTCCGATGGGTGTGCGTTGCATTTTGAAATCATGCGCACCGATTCGCTCGGTATTCGCCAAGGCGGCACCACTGGCCATTCCATTGATTTGCCTGACTTGGTGCTTAGGCGGCCCAACGGCACGCCTAACGATTCCATGGTGGCGGTGCACGCGGCGCTGCATGGCCGCACTGTAAACGTCTCGGACGCCTACGCGCATCAAGACTTTGATTTCTCAGGCACAAAGGCCTTTGACAAACGCACAGGTTATCGGTCGCAATCGCTATTGACCGTGCCGATGAAGGATCACCAAGGCGAACTGATTGGCGTTCTGCAGTTGCTCAACGCCAAACATCCGGTGACCAGCGAAGTGATCGCATTCACGCAATCCGATCAAAGCCTTACGGAATCACTTGCTTCACAAGCTGCCATTGCGCTCAGTAATCGCCTGCTCATTACGCAGCTTGAACAGCTGTTTGAGTCGTTTGTGAAGTTGATCAACATCGCCATTGACGAAAAATCGCCCTACACCGGCGGCCATTGCGAGCGGGTGCCTGCGCTCACCATGATGCTTGCTGAAGCGGCTCATGCCACTTCAGAGGGACCGCTGGCCAGCTTTAGCATGAGTGAGCGGGATCGCTATGAACTGCAGATGGCCGGCCTGCTGCATGACTGCGGCAAAATCACAACGCCCGTTCATGTGGTGGACAAGGCAACCAAACTGCACACGCTGTACGACCGTATAGGCGTTATCGACACCCGCTTTGAGGTGCTGCGGCGGGACGCTGAAATCGAAGCCTTGCGTGCACAGCTGGCGCTGCGGCCACTTGCAAACGCCCACGCAGAAGCGGCAATAACGGCGGCTCTTCATCGAGAAACACAATCAATTGACCAAGACCGGAAGTTTCTGCGCGAGTGCAACGTAGGTACCGAAGCCATGCAGCAGAACGCTCAACAGCGCGTGCGAGACATCGGGGACACCCGTCGGTGGCGCAACGCAGAGGGTGTGCAAACCGCATTTTTGACGGCAGACGAGATCGAAAACTTAACCATTCGTTCGGGCACACTCACCCAGGCGGAGCGAGACGTCATAAACAACCACATCGTGGCCACCAACAAGATGCTAGAGGCCTTGCCCTGGCCGCCTCATTTGAAAAATGTGCCCGAGTACGCGGGCGGACACCACGAGCGCATGGACGGTAAAGGCTACCCGCGCGGACTGACTCGGGAGCAGATGTCCGTGCAGGCCCGCGTGATGGGCATTGCCGATATCTTTGAGGCACTGACCGCGGCGGATCGGCCCTACAAAAGCGGAATGAAGCTGTCGCAGGCGCTGGCCATCATGGAGCGCATGAAACACGGCGGCCACATCGATCCCGATTTATTAGACGTGTTCGTCGGTGCGCAGGTTTACCTGCCCTACGCCGAGAAGTTCCTGGAGCCAGAGCAACTTGACCTGTTGCCAATTTGCCCACCAAAAGCATGAAACTGCGCCGCAGAAATAGCACCGAAACCAGGTGAATTCACTACTTATTTAATAGCTACAAAACCAATTTTGGTAAGCGCTAGAAGCTGTTTTTACCATTTTTTAAAGCTTGCGCACCAGCACCTGGCTGCGACGGTCAGCGTTGTACTTGCGCTTGCGGGCTTCCGGTAGCCAGGCAGGGTCAACCGGTTTGAAGCCGCGCTTTAAAAACCAGTGCATGGTGCGAGTCGTCAGCACAAAAATGCTCTCTAACCCCAGCAGGCGCGCGCGCTGTTCGATGCGGCGCAGCAGCTTTTCTCCATCGCCGGTGCCTTGGCTTTGCGGGGAAACCGTGAGCGCTGCCATCTCCGCAGTGCGCGCCTCGGGATAAGGGTAGAGTGCCGCGCAGCCAAAAATCACACCGTCATGCTCCAGGATGGTGTAGTTGGCGGCGTCTCGTTCGATCTCTGTGCGGTCGCGTTTGACGAGGGTGCCATCGTCCTCGAACGGTTCGATCAACTGCAGGATGCCGCCCACATCGTCGGCCGTGGCCTCGCGTACTTCCTCCAGTTTTTCGTCGACCACCATGGTGCCGATACCGTCGTGCACGTAAATTTCCAGCAGTAGTGCGCCGTCTACCGCAAAAGGAATGATGTGACTGCGCTCAACGCCGCCTAAGCAGGCCTTGACGCAATGCTGCAAATAGAAAGCGGTGTCAGTGGGCTGCTGGCTCGGCGGCATGCGTTGCAGCAATTGCATCGCTTGGGCCAGCGGTAGTTCTGTATCTATGGGGTTGTCGTCGCTGGCAGCCTCATCAGGGTTTTGCAGGATTCCCGCCACCTCGGTCACAAACACCAGTTTGTCGGCCTTGAGCGCCATGGCGACTGAGGTGGCCACCTCCTCCATGCTCAGGTTGAACGCTTCACCCGTTGGTGAGAAGCCAAACGGTGACATCAGCACCAAGGCGTCCATGTCGAGCGAGCGTTGAATACCCGCCACGTCCACCTTGCGCACCAGCCCGGAGTGCTGAAAATCCACGCCATCCACGATACCGACCGGTCGTGCCGTAAGAAAGTTGCCCGAGATAACCCGCACAGTGGAGCCGGCCATCGGCGTGTTCGGTAACCCCTGGCTGAACGCCGCCTCTATCTCGTAACGCAACTGTCCTGCTGCTTCCTGGGCACTGTCGAGCGCTACCGAATCGGTAATGCGGATGCCGTGGGAGTAAAGGGCCTCTTGGCCTTTTGCGGCCAGCTGCTCGTTCACCTGCGGCCGAAAGCCGTGCACCAGCACGATCTTCACGCCCATCGCCTGAATCATGGCCAAGTCCTGCGCCATGCTTTGTAGCTTGCCGGCGGCAATAGCCTCACCGGTCAGGCCGATCACAAAAGTTTGGTGCCGAAACTTGTGGATGTACGGCGCAACGGACCGGAACCAGGGAACGAAGGTGAAATTAAAAACGGTGGACATGGCACCGCCCGTACGGGCGAAGAATAGAGGCCGCAAAGTGTAGCCCTGATGCGGCCCACCCCGGCAGTTTCCGCGATGGCTGCTGCGTCGGTTGACTCTGATTAATGGGCCATGGCCAGGATGTGCAGACTGGAGACCGTAGCCGCGCAGGCGCGCGCCGCCTCCGTCCCTTTAATGGCGAAGTGGTTCTGCAGGTATTTGCGGTGCTCCAGGTGCTCATGGAAATGATGCGGCGTAAGGACTGCCGATATCACCGGCACGCCGGTGTCCAGCTGCACTCGCATCAAAGCGTCGATCACTGTCGACGCAACAAATTCGTGCTGGTAAATGCCGCCATCCACCACCAAGGCGCATGCGACCACGGCGTGGTACCGGCCAGTGGCAATCAAGCGCTGCGCGTGCAACGGAATCTCGAACGCTCCCGTGACCCCGACCACGTCAATGTCGGACGCATTTACGCCTTGTCGGTGCATTTCCTCCAAAAACGCCGCCCGCGCCGGCTGCACGATGTCAGCATGCCACGCCGCTTCAATAAAAGCGTAGCGCCCGCCCATGGGCAAGCGGATGGGGCCTATCGTCGAAGGATGGGTGCCAAGGTCAGGAAGGGAGTGGTCTTTGGGGTTCATGGGCTGAGTCTCGGTCGGATCAGGGCGCTAAATGCGGGGACTGCCTACACCGTAGCCGCGTTTCAATTCGATGCGCCGCAGCGCGCATTGCGCCAGAAACGAGCCACGCGTGCCTGTGCGCAAGCCAGCGCTGCAAATGCGCAAAGTTCTGCCAGCTCCTCAAAGCTTTGTGCCGGCGCGCTGCTCGCGAGGTGCTGGAAAAAATCGGGAACATTGAACTGTGCGTTGCGTTCAGCTGCAGCGGAAGCAAGCATGCATGCCGCAAAAACCGTCAATTCGATCAAGGGCAGGGCGCGCGCCTTTCTTAGCGTCTGACAAATTTGCAGCGACCGAGCCCGCCCAAAACGCCACAAACACCACAGCAACAGCACGCCAATCAGCGGCACCACTGCAGGGCGGTACCAAATCTGCTGCGTGGATGAAAACTTGGGTCCCGTTATTGCATCAAAGGCAATAGGCGTTAAGAAGGCCGCCCCCCAGCTCAATTCGCGTGCCGCCATGATGAACCAGAGCGGCGCAACAGCCGTCCAAAAAGATTTTTGCTGCTGACGGCCCTGAGAACCGCTGCGCAAGCCATGCCGCAGTGCAAGGACTCCGGCAGCAGCCAGCAAGACCACTTGCGCGTTCTCCAGGAGCCCGTTTTCCCAACCGGCGGATATTGGCGCGAAGGGCAAGGCTGCGTAGCCCAGGCCCAGCACAAGGAGCGTGCCGAGCACGCACCAGTAGGTCGGCTTGCGGTCTGTGTGAGAGGGCGTCATGGATCGTGAAAAACGGTGCAAGGGTAAGGCTCGCAAGGCGTGCAGCGCTTGTGACTGGGAATGCCGATGCGCGGTGCGACCGGCAAAACTTTTTCGAAAAAAAGCTTTGAATGGACGTGATTAAAACGCAAACAGCTGCGCTAAAGACGTCCTGCATAAAACTCGCGAGGATGTGGCAGTGCGGTTCGGGATGGGCTCCAAGGCGTCTGTCGCAGCCAATAGCCGGCCTACTAACAGGAAAAGCAACGTAGCGAACCGCCAGCGGTCGCGTTGCTCGGGACCGCAGGGAATTGTGTAGTAAGTCCTAATGGCAGGTCAGTTGGGATAATCGCCGGCTTCATGACCGATTTTGTGCCCACCCCTTCGCCTGCGCCACGCGCTCAGGCTGCGCCCGTTTCATTGCCAGCCATACCGACCACCACCGGCCCACCAGCTCCCGCCGCCAGGCTGCATATCGAATTCCCGCCGGCTTTGCCCGTATCCGCGCGGCGCGATGAAATTGCCGAGGCGATGCGCCAGCACCAAGTCATTATTGTTTGCGGCGAAACCGGCTCCGGCAAGACCACCCAGCTGCCCAAGATTGCGCTCACCATTGGGCGCGGCAAGCTGAACGCGCGCCCTGGTGAGCGCGGGCAGCTTATTGGCCACACGCAGCCGCGCCGCATTGCCGCCAGCAGTGTGGCCAAACGCATCGCCGAGGAGCTTCACACGCCGCTGGGCGATGTAGTGGGCTACAAGGTGCGTTTTCAGGACCGGCTCAGCCGCGATGCCTCCGTCAAGCTGATGACCGACGGTATTTTGCTGGCGGAGACGCAAACCGATCCGCTGCTCAAGGCCTACGACACCATCATCATTGACGAGGCGCACGAACGCAGCCTGAACATTGATTTTCTGCTGGGTTACCTGCGCGAGATCCTCCCCAAGCGGCCCGACCTGAAAGTGGTGGTTACATCTGCCACCATTGATGCAGACCGGTTCGCCAAGCACTTTGCAAGCAAGCAAGGCCCGGCGCCCGTGTTGCTGGTGTCGGGCCGTATGTTTCCGGTCGAGCAGCGTTGGCGGCCGTTTGAGGAATCGCGCGACTACGGCCTGAACGAAGCCATTGCGGATGGTGTGGATGAGCTATGGCAAGGCAACGCGGGCGGCGACATCCTCGTGTTCCTGCCTGGCGAGCGTGAGATTCGCGAGGCCGCCGACCACCTGCGCAAGCGCCTGGCGAACAACCTGATGACCCGCAACGCCGAGGTGCTGCCGCTGTTTGCGCGCCTGTCGCAGGCCGAGCAAGACCGCATTTTTGATGGCCATACGGGCCGCCGCATTATTTTGGCCACCAACGTGGCTGAAACGTCGCTCACGGTGCCCGGTATTCGTTACGTGATTGACTCGGGCACGGCGCGCTTCAAGCGCTACAGCCTGCGCAGCAAGGTGGAGCAATTGCTGGTGGAGCCCATTAGCCAAGCCGCCGCCAACCAGCGCGCCGGCCGCTGCGGGCGCGTGGCCAGCGGTATTTGTATTCGGCTGTATGACGAGCAGGATTTCATCGGTCGCCCGCGCTTTACCGACCCCGAAATTTTGCGTAGCTCGCTGGCTGGCGTCATCTTGCGCATGAAGTCGCTGCGGCTCGGGGTGGTGGAAGACTTTCCGTTTATCGATGCGCCGTCCAGCCGTGCCATCGCCGATGGCTACCAGCTGCTGCATGAGTTAGGTGCCGTGGACGAGCAAAACGAGCTCACTTCCCTGGGCCGTGAGCTGTCGCGCCTGCCAGTCGACCCGCGCGTCGGCCGCATGATTTTGGAAGCGCGCGAGCGCGGTGCCCTGAGCGAGATCTTGGTGATTGCCAGCGCGCTCAGCCTGCAGGATGTGCGCGATCGCCCCATGGAAGCGCAGCAGCAGGCCGACCAGCAGCACGCCAAGTTCGACGATGACAAAAGCGAATTCAGCGGGTATCTCAATCTGTGGAACTGGTTACAACAAGCGCGTGGCGGCAGCCCGCCCGTGTTGGCATCGGCCCGGGTGCAGAAGGACCAAGCGCGTAAAAAAGCGTCTAACCAGGCTTTTTTGCCCATTTCGCAACGTTCTTCAGGCGCGCAGCCACAGCCACAGCCGCAGCCCGCTTTGGCCCCTCTCCCGCATACGGGCGCTGTGGTGGGAGCGGGGAGGCCTGCGTTACTCCCTCTCCCTCTCCTGCTTGCGGGAGAGGGCAGGGGTGAGGGTATTCATCCCGGCGCCCCCTCCCACAAACTCAGCAACCGCCAATACGAGCAATTGCTGCGCCAGAACTTCATCAACGTGCGTCGGGTGCGCGAATGGCGCGACGTACACAGCCAGCTGCTGACCGTGGTGGCCGAGCACCAGTGGGAAATGAACGCAAGGCCCGCCAGCTACGAGGAGCTGCACAAATCCATGTTGGCCGGTTTGCTGGGCAACATTGGGTTCAAGCCCGAGGAGGCCGCTGGTGCGGCCCCTGGCGCGTCGGACTACCTAGGCGCGCGCGGCATTAAATTTCACCGCCACCCCGGCGCGCACCTGCGCAAAAAACCAGGTCGCTGGATTGTTTGCGCCGAACTGGTGGAAACCACACGCCTGTTCGGCCGCGGCATTGCCAACATTGACCCGACTTGGCTGGAAGAAGTCGGCGGCCACCTGCTCAAAAAGCAGCTGCTCGACCCGCATTGGGAAAAAAAAGCCGCCGAAGTGGTGGCCTTTGAGCGCGCCACGCTGTATGGCCTGCTGGTTTACAGCGGCCGGCGCAAGCCGTTTGACAAAGTTGACCCGCATGCGGCGCGCGACATTTTTATTCGCCAGGCCTTGGTGGCGGGCGACGTGCTGCCCGACTGGCAAAAACGCCTGCCCTTCCTGGCCGCCAACGAAAAACTGATCGCCAAGGTCGAAGAGCTGGAGCACAAATCCCGCCGGCAGGACGTGCTGGTCGATGAAGAGCTCATCTTTGCTTTTTATGACCAGCAAGTGCCGCAAGACGTCACCAGCGGCCGCGCGTTTGAGCAGTGGTACCGACACGAACTGGTCAAGCGCCCCGAGCTGCTGCGTTTGACCCGCGATGAGCTGATGCGCCATGAGGCCGCCGGCATCACCACGGCCGCCTTCCCGCGCATGATTCGCCTTGGCGGGGTGGATTGCCAGGCGACCTATCTGCACGAGCCGGGCGACACGGCCGATGGCGTCACCGTCACAGTGCCGCTGTTTGTGCTGAACCAGGTGAGCGAGGAACGCGCGGAATGGCTGGTGCCGGGCATGCTCAAGGACAAAATCCAGGCGCTGCTTAAAAGCTTGCCGCAGCGCCCGCGCAGCCGCTTTGTGCCGCTGCCCGAATCCGCCTCCCGCCTGGCCGAATTGCTGGGCACGCCCGACCGTATTGGCCATGTCGGCCTAGTCGATGCACTGCTCAAGCAGGCGCGCGACGAAACCTCGCTGGACATCAAGCGCGCCGACTTCAAGCTCGACATGCTCAGCCCGCACCTCTTTATGAACCTGCGCGTGGTGGATGAGCACGGACGCCAGTTAGGGCAGGGCCGCAACTTGGGCGCGCTGAAGGCCGAGTGGGGCGCGAAAGCGCGGGGCGCGTTTCAGGCGCTGGCGGGTCTCAAGCTGAGCAGCAATGCTCAGGCTGCACAAGCGGAGCAAACGGCTCAGGCAGGGCGGGAAACGTTAGATGCGCGATTGACTGGAAACTTAGAGGTAAATCAGCCCCTAGAGCTTACTGGTAAAGCGCAAGCAGCTATCAAAAGCAAAGCAAAGTCTGACGTGCCGGCAGCACTCGCCGAGACGCGCTACACCACCTGGACCTTCGGCGAGCTGCCCGAGCTCATGGAGATCGGCCGGGGAGGGCAACAGTTGATCGGCTTCCCCGCATTGATGGACGCTGGGGATGCGGTCACGCTGGAAGTTTTTGACGAACCCACCGTAGCCACCGCTAAACACCGCGCGGGCCTGCGCCGTTTGTTCGCCCTGCAGATTCGGGACGCCCTCAAATACCTGGAAAAAAACTTGCCAGACCTGCAAAAAATGGCGGTCATCTACATGCCGCTTGGGTCTCTGGAAGAGCTGCGCACCCAGATTTTGGAGGTCGCCCTCGACCGCGCATTTCTGCTCGAACCGCTCCCCACCAACGCCGAGCAGTTCGAGCGCCGCGTGCAGGAAGGCCGCGGCCGCCTCACGTTGATCGCCAACGAAGTAGCGCGGCTGGCCGGCGTCGTGTTGATTGAATACGCAGCCGCCGCCCGCAAGATCAAAGACACCAAATCAGCGCCTGAGGTCACGCAGGATGCGCTCGCACAACTGCAGCGCTTGGTACCCAAAAATTTCCTGACCGCCGCGCCGTGGCCGCAGCTCACCCACTTTGCCCGCTACCTCAAAGCCATCGTCTTGCGCTTGGACAAGCTGCGCGCCGACCCCAAACGCGACGCCTCTCGGTTGCTGGAGCTGCGCCCGCAAGAGCAGCGTTACTGGCGCCTGGTAGCCGAGCGCAAGGGCGTGGTCGATGTGCGCATGCAGGAACTGCGCTGGCTGCTCGAAGAACTGCGCGTCAGCTTCTTCGCCCAAGAGCTGCGCACCCCGCAGCCGGTGAGCGTGAAGCGGCTGGACAAGTTGTGGGCGCAGATTCAGAGTTAATGAAATGATTAAAAAAACCAACTAGGTTAAAAAAGCTTTATGGAGAAACCAACTTCGCACTGCAAGTTTGTTATGGGTCAGCGGGAGACGGCGGAGATTTTTGGCGGTGGCGTGAATGCCTTCTCGCGCTACGAGAACGGCAAAACCAAGCCGCCGTTGGCTTTGGTGAAATTGTTCAAGTTACTGGACCGTCACCCCGACCTGATGAACGAAGTCGGAGCCGCCTGACCTTCCACCCGCTCGGCATGCTGCGTTATTTCAAGCAACAGACGTTTGTTGGAACGTCCCGGCTACCTCCAAACAGCCGTACCAAAATTACAAGACTTTTTGGCCTCTAGCGCTTACGCAGTAAGCGCTGATAGCTATCAATATTGAATTTATGACCACTCCATCCGCGACTCTGCTGACAGCCTGCAGCACCTCAACGCCGAGCAATTGCGCCGTTTGCTCATCGAGCAGCTGACTCAGCAGAAACTGGGGCTGTACTGGGAGTCGAACGCCATTGCGCGCAACGCAGCACGCAATGGCGATGTCGTGCTACCGCGTTTGCGCCCCGACATCAGCCACACGCCGCCGGGCACTGCGCACCACGCCAACCTCATCATCGAGGGCGACAACTTCGATAGCCTGCGCCTTCTGCGCGCCACCCACGCCGGGAAAACAAGGTAGTGCGGTGGAGTGGAGCAAGACGGCTTTGGTTTGAATGTCAGGACAGGCACGGGCTGAGGAGGTTTTAATTGCGAATCGTTCGCATTTATACTGCCTGGCAATGTTCTGTGTTTTTGAGGTTCTGGCATGCAATCTTCTATTTCCACGCTTCCATCCGTCCACACCGAACACGCCGTGTTGTGCCGCAGCCTGGGCGACGTGCAGGCGCGCTGCAGCCGTATCATGGGCGAGCAGCGTGCAGAGATCGACTCCCTGCAGGCGCAAGTCATGCGTTTGCGAGCGCAACTGGTGCTGGCGAAAACTCGGTTGGCGTGGGCACCGGGTTCAGTCAGCAACCGGCGCTTTGAGCCAACGTTAGGTAACGCACCCAACGCCATTGCCGCGCATCCGCTGGCATCTGCCGCATGCGCGAGTTTCCGTGCGGAGTGGGCCGAAACCAATGAGGTGATCTGCCAAGTAGCTTGCGAGAGCCATGGCGCTTTCTGGCGCGATGCGAAGGATCAGTGCCAGCGCAGCGGCCAGGACTGCGTGGTGACAACTGCTGCCAGTGCGATGAAGCGGTTGACTGCAGAAGTAGATTCTGAAAGTTTAAGTAAAAACAGCCGCTAGCGATTACTGTATAAGCGTGAGCAGCTATCAAAATAAACTGAAACTTCGCACTCAAGGGAACTGGCGCGCAGCATTTTTAGCGTTCCAACCCGCGTTTCAACGCGCTCCTGCTGAGCGCGTTGAGAAAATCCCCGCTGCTAGCCCGCGTGGAACTTCACCACCAACGGCACGATGAGCAGCGCCACGATGTTGATGATCTTGATCAGCGGGTTGATGGCGGGGCCAGCGGTGTCCTTGTAAGGGTCGCCCACGGTGTCGCCCGTGACGGCTGCCTTGTGGGCTTCCGATCCCTTACCGCCGTGGTGGCCGTCTTCAATGTATTTTTTAGCGTTGTCCCACGCGCCTCCGCCGGTGCACATGGAGATCGCCACAAACAATCCGGTGACGATGGTGCCCATCAGCAAGCCGCCCAGCGCTTTGGGGCCGAGCAGCAGGCCCACCAGGATCGGGACCACTACGGGCAGCAAGCTAGGGATGATCATTTCCTTGATCGCGGCGCTGGTCAGCATGTCTACGGCGCGACCGTATTCAGGCTTGGCGGTGCCTTCCATGATTCCAGGGATGTCCCGGAACTGACGCCGCACTTCCACCACCACAGCGCCTGCCGCGCGGCCCACGGCTTCCATCGCCATAGCGCCAAAGAGATAGGGAATCAACCCGCCGATGAACAGCCCAACGATCACCATGGGGTCAGACAAGTTGAAGGTAATGGCTTGGCCGAAACTTTCCAGCTTGTGGGTGTAGTCGGCGAACAGCACCAGCGATGCCAGGCCGGCAGATCCGATGGCATAACCCTTGGTGACTGCCTTGGTAGTGTTGCCGACAGCATCTAGCGGGTCGGTGACGGCGCGTACTTCGGGTGGCATGTCTGCCATCTCCGCAATGCCGCCGGCGTTGTCGGTAATCGGGCCGTACGCGTCGAGTGCGACCACGATGCCGGCCATGCTCAGCATCGCAGTGGCGGCTACAGCGATGCCATACAGACCGACCAACTGGTAGGACACCAGAATGGCTGCGCACACAAAGATCACGGGCCACGCGGTGGAGCGCATGGACACACCCAGGCCGGCAATGATGTTGGTGCCGTGACCCGTGGTGGATGCCTGCGCGATGTGCTGAACAGGCGCGTACTGCGTGCCGGTATAGAACTCGGTGATCCAGACTAGGGCAGCAGTCAACACCAGGCCGGTAGCGCAGGCCCCAAACAGGCGCATTTGCGTGCCGGTGGAGGTAATGGCGTTGTCCGGAACAATCCATGCGGTAACGAACCAGAAGGCGACCAGCGACAAAACGCCGGCAATCGCCAGGCCCTTGTACAGCGCAGGCATAACGTTTTTCATCCCTGGCGAGGCTTTTACAAAGAAGCAGCCAGTGATGCTCGCCACGATGGACACGGCTCCCAGGGCCAACGGGTACAGCATGGCGCTGACGGGTGCGTTCACGATCATCAGCGAGCCCAGCACCATGGTGGCGATCAGCGTCACCGCATAGGTCTCGAACAGGTCGGCCGCCATGCCGGCGCAGTCGCCCACGTTGTCGCCCACGTTGTCGGCGATGACGGCAGGGTTGCGCGGGTCGTCTTCCGGGATGCCGGCTTCCACCTTGCCGACCAGATCAGCGCCCACATCGGCGCCCTTGGTGAATATGCCGCCGCCCAGCCGCGCAAAGATAGAAATCAGCGACGAGCCGAAGGCAAAGCCAATCAACGGATTGAGCAGTTCGGTCAAGGTGACCGGCCCGCCTGCTACCGGATTGCTGCCCACCAGATACCAGTAGAAGCCGGTAACGCCCAGCAGGCCCAGGCCCACCACCAGCATCCCGGTAATGGCGCCGCCCCGGAAGGCGACATCCAGCGCTGGGCCAATGCCCTGAGTCGCAGCCTGTGCAGTGCGCACGTTGGCGCGCACCGACACGTTCATGCCAATGAAGCCGCAAGCGCCCGATAGCACCGCACCAATCACAAATCCCACCGCTGTCTTGACATCCAGAAATAGGCCGATGAGGATGGCCAGCACCACGCCCACGATAGCGATGGTTTTGTATTGCCGCGCCAAATACGCAGCCGCGCCTGCCTGAATGGCAGCGGCGATTTCCTGCATGCGGGGGTTGCCGGGGTCTTTGCCCAGAATCCAGGCGCGAGCCCAGATGCCGTAGCCGACGGCGATCAAGCCGCAGACCAGAGCCAAGATGAGGGGAAGGTGGGACGCTGTATTGGCAGCCATTCTTGTGCTCTCCAGGTGTTGTTTCGCATGAGTGGAGTTCACAACGCATCGGTGTGAACCCCGCTGCGTTGCTTCCTCGCTTGCGCTACCGGGAGACGATTGGCCAACGTCCTAATTTACCCCCGAACACCGGCCGTGCAAGCTGCCAGCAAGCACAGCGGCCCTAAAATAAGGGTTAGTCCCATGAGCGCCAGCACTAGCGCATTCTTTTGACCCACCACAGGCCACCATGTCTCTCAATAGCGTCACCCCCGGCAAGAACATCCCCGAGTCTTTCAACGTCGTCATTGAAATCCCAATGGATTCCGACCCCATCAAGTACGAAGTCGACAAGGAATCAGGCGCTATTTTTGTAGACCGCTTCATGACAACGGCCATGTACTACCCGTCCAATTACGGTTACATCCCGCAAACATTGAGTGGTGATGGCGACCCGGTAGACGTGCTGGTCATCACGCCGTATCCACTGCACCCAGGTGTTGTTGTTCCTTGCCGCGCGCTGGGTATTTTGAAAATGGAAGACGAGGCAGGAGTGGACGGAAAAGTACTGGCAGTGCCCACCAACAAGGTGCTGGCGATGTATTCGGCCTGGAAGAACATCGAAGACGTGAACCCGGCACGTCTCAAGGCCCTGAGCCATTTCTTTGAGCACTACAAAGATTTGGAAGAAGGCAAGTGGGTCAAAGTGCTGGGATGGGAAGGCATTGATGCTGCGCACCAAGAAATTCTGGACGGCATTGCCAACTACAAAAAAGACGCTGCCTGATCCCGCACACTATTAAAAACGTCAGGCGGCTTTGTTGATAGCCGCCTGGCATTCTTTTCCAAAAAGCACGTATCCCGTTGGGGTGACGTGCTTTTTTCATGGAATACCCTCGGCGGCGATGTAGCGAGCGGCGATAAGCTGTACAAATCGTTACCAGAGCAAATCTAAAGGACATCCATGCGCATTTCGGACATACCAATCGGTGTCAAGCTTTTGCTGGGTTTCATGGCGATGGCCCTGATGACGGTGGCGCTCGGTGTGCTGGCGCTGGTGCAGCTTGCGCGCATGAACGATCAGACCTAGATTTTGAGCGGCCGCGTGATGCACGTGCTCACAGCTGTAAGGGAGCTTAAGGTTCAGCTCGCGGGCATGCGTCGCGCCGAAGCTGGCTTGGCCGCGCCGCGCAGTGCCGATACCGTGAAGGAGTATGTCGACCAGTTTAGTGCTCACGCCAAGCGCATGGAACAGGTCAAGGTGCAGCTAACGGCTTCTGCTGGCTGCTGAAGAAGAGCTCGCTTTCATGAAGGTTTACAACGATCAAGAAGCGGCCTATCACAAGGTCCAGAAGGATTACCTGGAGGTCGCCACAGGCATCGACTTCACCACGCCCGAAATGGTGGAAATGACAGCCAGCGCGCTGTAGGCTGTTTTCTCTGGCGAGTCTGACAAAGCTTTCAACTTCGCCACAGATGCGGTCGCGCAGTTGGCCAAAGCTGCCGCAACATCTGCCGTAAGCTCTCAGGCTCAAGCCGCACAGGTTTACGCTGGCGCGCGCGTGGCGGTCATAGCGGCTTTGTCGGTGGTTATAGCACTGGCTTTGCTTTTTGCTTTTTGATTGGTCGCAGCGTATCGCGCACCGCCAGTATCGCGGTGCGTTCCGCAAGAACCATAGCGGCAGGCAATTTTTCAGAGACTATTCCCGAGGGCGGGAAAGATGAAATGGGTGGCGGATTCAAGGGCGGTTTCAACCCCAAGTGCAACATTAATTCAGTGCATCGAGCCAGGCTGAACACTCAGTCTGGCCAGATGCTCTGCGTAAACCTCAATCGGCTTGCGCCACGCGATCGTCGTCCTCGGGCACCCAATAGGCTGATAAAGCAGGTACCGCCATGGTGGGTGTCGTGGACTCCATTCGCCGCGTGACCGACATCGTCGGCGAATTCAGTGCAGCCAGCAGCGAACAGAGTTCGGGCGTGGCGCAGGTAGGCGAAGCGGTGACGCAAATGGACTCGGCCACCCAGCAAAACGCTGCCCTTGTGGAGCAGATGGCCGCAGCCGCGAGCAGTCTCAACATCCAGGCAGCTGATTTGGTCAACACAGTGGCGGTGTTCCAGCTTGCTCCGCACGATGAAGACACTGCGAAGGTGTCGCAGCACAAGCACTCGAATGCGTTGGCGTCAATGAATCGAAAGGCAGCAGGCGCGGTGCGTAAAGGAGCTCCTCGCGCTGACCACGTGCGGGTATCCGCGACGTCCCGTTTGCCTGAAAAGAGCGACATCCAGCAGAGCGAAACGCAAGCAAACGCCCGCCAAGGCGCCTTAACAGCCGTTAATTCCGCGAGGTTGTCACCGGATTCTCAGACCGGCGCGAGTACCGCGCGGCCAGGTGTCCGCACTACGCAAAAGAGTGCCCGCGATGACAACGAGGACGAATGGGAATCTTTCTAAATTTCTAGTGGACAAGCATGTTTGGCGATGTGATTCGGCGTCTATTGGTGATTTGGAATGAGAAAAAATTTGATCGCAAAAATAAAAGTTGGTAGTGAGTGCATCGCGCCTTTTGCTGCATGTGAGGCGCTGCGCTTTTCAGCTCACGAATCAAACTGGCTAGTGAAATCCACCCAGATTTAAAATTCATCTTTTATACTTTTTAAGTAGATTCAAACCAAGTAGTTGGTTGACTCTGCAATAAGTTGCCAGCCATCCGTGCTGTCAGCGTTTGCTTTCTGCACGGCCTGTTTGGCAATGACCAAACCCCAACGATCCTTGCTGAAATGTGTCGATAAAGACCAGATAGACCCAAGTCGCGCGCCAAGTCGGAGTCCGATAGGGCGAAAAGCCAGCCGTTATTGCACATCTCTTTCCGGCCTTTTTATATAGCGGCTGCGGCTTGGGCGTGCATCGCCGCGCCGTTGTGAATCGCGGTATTTCTAGGCCTGGTGAATCCGCCGCCATCCGTCAGCCACGTTTTATGGCACGCGCACGAGATGCTGCTGGGCTTTGCCACAGGGCATCATCATTGGATTTTATTGACGGCGGTAAAGGCCTGGACCTAGCTGCAAACGCCGCGCGGGGCGGTCCTGGGTACGTTGTGGTGTTGCTTCGGTGCTGCCTGGGTGGCGCCGTGTTCGGTGTGTGCAGCGCTTGATGTGGTGCTGCGGTCGGCTGTCACCTTCATTTTTCTCAGAGTGCTGCTGTGTGCTGGCACCAAGCGCAATTTGCCGTTGGTTGGCATTTTGGTATTGCTGGCGTTAGCCAACCGGGCGTTTCACCTTTCGGTACTGGGCTGGTTTTTCGTCACGCTTACCAGCGAGCTACATGCTGCGCTGGGTCTGGTTGTGATGGTCGAATGCGTGGTGGCGGGGCACGTGGTTCCCGCGTTCACCATGAGCATGAATCCAGGTTTCAAAATAACCATACCAAAGTGGCTGGGGCGCAGCGCACTGCTCACCACTGCAGCGGGCTTTTTGCTCTGGGTGTCTGCGCCCGGTGGCTGGATTACCTTTACCGCGCTGCTGGCGGACGCATTGTTTCGGGTCGCACGCGTGCTGCATTGGCGGCCGTGGAGTACGCGTACCCGGCCCATTCTCTGGCTTTTGCATCTCTCCTACGCCTGGATTCCAGTGGGTTTGGCGTTGCTCGCGCTCGCGCAGCTTGGCTGGGTAACGGTCTCTATCGGCGGGCACGCCCTGGCGGTGGGCGCTATCGGCGGGCTGATTATTGGCATGCTCACCCGCACCGCGCGCAGCCACACCGGGCGCCCTTTGGCGGTGTCCTGTGCCGAGGTGCTGGCATACCTGCTAGTGATGGCGGCGGCCGTCTTGCGTGTGCTGTTTCCACTCGTTGGTCCGCAGTGGTATGTGGTGGCGCTGGTCGGCGCATCTGCCGCTTGGACGCTTGCCTTCGTGATTTACCGGGTGGTGTATGCGCCTAACAGGCTGCTGAAATACCTCTCAATTATGTCCACGCGTTTGCCCCTTGAAACGTTATAGAAGTGGCAACGACAAGGGCAAGAAATGCGCGGAGCCGACACCTTCACCGAGAGTCTTTTCACGATGCGTCACCTTGATGACTTCGTGCCTGCGAATCACCCACTGCGCCCCATCCGCGTCATGG